>CANHRS010000041.1 GCA_947463445.1 Flavobacteriia bacterium
AATTAAAAAATAGATTTTTCGAGTCAAATCAAGTGTTAGTTAGATACTTACATCACTAACTTCGCTCGTTACTTGTTACTTACTATTCTTCTTCACCTGAGAAATCATCTTCTAACGAACTCTCAAACTCCTCCTCATCGTCAAAATCCGATCCAGATGCTGAAAACACAACGCCTTTCCCTGGAGTTTCAATCACCTCCTCGTCACTCGTTACTTCCGTCACTGTTTTCTCTTTCGCTGGTTTTCTTTCCAACTCTACATCTAACTCTTCGTTAAATGGAAAAATATCTACGATTGGTGTTAGCATAATCGAAGGAATTTGGTAATCCACCATTAACGTCGATAAACTTTCTTGAATACGTTCAAAAGCCTCTTTCACAGAAGTTGCAGTTACCAAAAAGTTTTGCGAAACTTTCTTCACTTTTTTAGGATTTAAATCCGATTCAATTTCTAAGCCGTCTCCTTCACTTTGGTAGGTAACTTTACATTTATACCATAAATCCGCATCTTCGTAATAGAAAATATCGTGGTATTCTGTGCGCGCAATATTGGTTACTGTAAATTCTCCGCGAATAATGGAACCTAATTCTTCATATATCCTTGCTTCTGCATCGGTAAAGGTCATCGCAGCCAATAAATATGGTTCAGAGACACGTTTGAAAGTTCCGTCGTCTAATTGTTTTGTATATTTTACTTTTACGGTAAACCAAGTGTTCATAGAATAAATATTTAAATTTGAGTAACAAAAATACAAAATAATCAAGCAAAATACTGAACCTCGCCAACTCGTTTTATTTCATTCGTAAAAAAATGGTATTTTTACCTATACTAAACAATCTACTAGCAATGAAAAACCTTTTATCAATCGCTTTTTTATGTACTATTTCACTTGTTTCCAAGGGGCAGAACCGCGCAATTACATTTGAAACGAGCACCTTCGAAGAAGTAAAAGCCAAAGCAAAAAAGGAGCATAAATTAATCTTTGTGGACGCATACACTACCTGGTGTGGTCCTTGTAAATGGATGGCTAAAACAGTATTCACCAACGATACGGTGGCAGATTTTTTTAACGCCAATTTTATTTCTATCAAAATCGACATGGAAAAAGGGGAAGGCATTGAGTTTCGCAAAAAATACAATGTATTCTGCTTTCCAAACTTGTTATTTATCGACGCCAATGGCGAAGTGGTACATCGACGTGGTGGTGGGATGCCTCCTGTAAATTTCATTGCGTTTGCAAAAGAAGCACAAGGAAGTTCAAATACCTACCAAGCTTTCGCCAAAGAATACGAAACAAAAAAATCGGATGCTTTATTTTTAAGTGCATATCTTGAATACATGAGTAAAACCTGTGTACCGTATGAAGATGTAGTAGCAAATTACTTCAACACGCAATCCGAAGACCAATTAACTTCACGCGCAAATTGGAACATGTTTTATGCCTATGCAAAAACATACAATAACAAGGCTTTCAACCATGTAACAAACAACCTAAACACCTATTACACTTTATACACAAAAGATTCGGTAAACCTTAAGTTACAAGATGTGTTATACAAAAGTGGACAAAAAGCGCTTTTCGCTAAAAAAAATGCAGATTCTACGTTTACAGTATTTAAAACAGATATCGCAAAATACCCAGAACAGATTGCGAGTAATGTGCTTTTTCATCTTGATTTAGATAAATACGCCTCCAAAAAAGAATGGAATTCCTACGGAGAATTACTACTAACAAAAGGAGACCTTTACCTTACTGCAAAAGAACATAACGGTATCGCTTGGAAAGTCTATGAAAATGTGGAGAACTCAACAGTGTTGGAAAAAGCATGTCAATGGATGAAAAAATACATTGAACAAAATCAAAGCAGCACCAAAACATCGCTGTATGCAGAATACGACACCTATGCATCACTGTTATTTAAATTGAAGTTAAAAAACGAAGCATTAGCAGCGGCAAATGAAGCCATCAAACAAGCAAAGGCTTTTAACAGTGATTATGAAAGTACCGAAAAATTAATTGAAAACATTAAAAAATTATAACATGAAAAAATTAATCGCAATCGCATGCTTATTTATAAGCCTTAATTCCTTTTCACAAGCGGACACGCTGAAATACAAAGGAACGTTCAATGGTATACCAACCATTTTTAAATTTGTCATTACAGTAACAAACAAAGGATGTTTAGTGAGTTTTGATGGAATGTACTTCAGTAAAAAACTTAAAAAAGACATTACGTTTGCAGGTAAATTTGATTCCTGTGCAAGACATGCAGATCCAGACGCACCAATACTCATGGATGAAATGAATGGGGATGTAATGCTAGGAAAATTTTTGTTTTTTAATATTGGAGAAGAAAAATGTCTTGGAGAATGGGTCAGTGCAGACGAAAAAAAACATGCCAACCTAAACTTGATTCTACAAAAAGAGAAGAAAAAATAGATTCGTATGTTTTCCAAGATTCACCCTAGTTGGAAATCTTTTTTTGAACAAGAAAAACAAGCATCCTACTTTCAAAAATTGCTGCTTTTATTGGACGAAAAATACGCAACTACATCCGTATTTCCTGTGCAAAATGCTATATTTAGGGTGTTTGAAACTCCATTAGAAGCAATCAATGTAGTAATTCTTGGTCAAGATCCATACCCTACTTACGGTTTTGCAAATGGATTGAGTTTTTCTGTACAACCCGAAATTTTTCCTTATCCTAAAAGTTTACTCCACATTTTCAGAGAGATAAAACGGGAATACCCAGTATTTGAGCCAGAAAATGGTGATTTAACGCATTGGCAAAACCAAGGTGTCTTTTTGTTAAACACTTTGTTAACAGTAGAAAAAGGACTTCCTCTAAGTCACAAAAACTTGGGTTGGGAAATATTTACATGCAATACAATAAAGCACCTAACCCTACACAACAAACATGTGGTGTATCTACTCTGGGGCAAAAACGCACATACAATTGAAAAACATATAGATACAACCAAAAATCTAATTATAAAAACGTCTCACCCTTCCCCTTTGGGGTATACAAAAAGTGGGAAAGATTTTATTGCATTTAAGGAAAGTGGGCAATTTAATACGTGTAACACCTATTTAAAAGCGAATAAGCAAGTGCAAATTTCATGGTAGTTTGTTGAATTTCGTATCTTTGCACACGTAAAAATGCAACCATGACAAACACATTACAAAATGATCTAGTACTACGTGCTGCTAAAGGAGAAAATATCGAGCGCTATCCGGTATGGCTTATGCGTCAAGCTGGAAGAATTTTACCAGAATACCGAGCGGTTAGAAGTTCTCTTTCTGGCTTTAAAGAATTGGTAGAAACTCCTCGATTTGCCGCGGAAGTTACGGTACAACCAGTAGATATTTTAGGTGTCGATGCTGCAATCATTTTTTCGGACATTCTTGTGGTTCCTGAAGCGATGGGATTGGAATACCAAATGTTGGAAGCAAAAGGACCATGGTTTGAAAAAACAATCAAAACAGAAGCGGATTTAAAATTTGCAGAAGTAGATTTTGATGTGGAAGATCGTTTAGGGTATGTCTTGGAAGCAATTAAATTAACCAATAAAGAATTAAATGGGCGCGTTCCACTAATTGGTTTCGCTGGTGCGCCTTGGACTATCTTTTGTTACATGATTGAAGGGCATGGTTCCAAAACATTCTCGGAATCGCGTAAAATGCTATACACGAATCCAGTTTTAGCACATAAATTACTCGATCGTATTACTAAAGTGACAATAAAATACTTACAAGCGCAAATTAAAGCCGGTGCACATATGGTGCAAGTTTTTGATTCTTGGGCTGGTATTTTAGGTACCGAACAATATGCAACCTTTAGTATGCCCTATTTGAAACAAATTGCAGATGCTATTCAAGACGCACCACTCACCATTTTCTCCAAAGGAGCATTAAGTTCCTTGGAAGATATTGCAAATTTAGCTTGTAATACCGTTGGATTAGATTGGAACATGGATATTTCTGCTTTCAGAAATGTAATTGGAGATAAACGAACGATACAAGGAAATTTAGACCCATGTGCATTATACAGTTCACACGAGGAAGTATCAAAACTTACGACGAATTTATTGGATTCATTTACAAGTAAAAGACACATTGTAAATCTTGGTCATGGGGTTTATCCAGATGTGGATCCTGCGAAAGTGAAAACATTTATTCAAACCGTGAAAGATTATGCAATTAAGTATTAATTCATGAAAGCAACTACTCTCCTACTTTTTATTTTTTTAGTGACTGCTTACCAAGCACAAGTAGCAAATCTTGTGGAAAATGGTAGTTTTGAAATCATTAAAGGTAAAGTTAAAGGTTTAGGTTGCGTGGACGCTTCCGCAGATTGGAAAAATGTTACTAACGCGAAAGCGGATTTATTTGTCAAAGAAAATAAACTACCGATTGTTCTGACTTCTGGGAACTCGTATGGAAAGGAAGAACCTAAAGAAGGAGATAATTACGCTGGATTAGTGGTCTATTCTCCGAAAGATAAAATTGCACGGAATTACATCACTTCCCCACTAACTCAACCGATGTTAAAAGGAAAAAAATACTGTGTAAGTATGTATATCTCTTTAGCTGAAGGTTCGAAATACGCTACAAACAATCTTGGTATTAACTTTCACAAAAAACAACCAAAGCAAGAAGAAGCAAAAACAATTGTAGAAAAAACTGCTATTTTACATAACCAAGCAAAAATGGTAAACGCTACTTATGGTTGGGAAAAAGTTTGTGGAACGTATATTTCTGAAGGAGGTGAAGAATTTATTACAATTGGAAATTTCACCGCTACAGATAAATCAAAAATAGAAAAAACATTAAAAATTAAAGATTACAAAGGAGTAATTTCTGAATTTGCTTACTATTATGTGGATAATATATCTGTTGTTATGGTAGAACAAAAATCTGCGTGTGATTGTGGCAATCAAGAAAGTAACAAAGATACGTATTATCACAAAATCATCATGTTAGAGGAAAAAATGACGCCAACACAACGTATCGAAGCGCATACTGCATTTTTTCCATTTGGTAAATATGAATTACAAGAAACCAACCGTTCCACCATTGATGCAGTAATTCGAGAAATGAAGGCTAATCCAGCATTTATAGTAGAATTATTTGGACATTTGGATGTTAATGAAGCTGAACTTGCTACTAAAAAACCTTTATTTGCTGATTTAGCAAATCGAAGAATTCGCGAGGTGATGAAATACATGATAGAAAATGGTATTGACGAAAAAAGGCTCATTTCAACTCCAAAAGATGAAAAAGAACCAAATGAGGAAATTTTAGAGGACGATGATGAAGATTTAAAGTTGGCTAAAAATCGTCGTGTTATGTTTATCGTGAAAAAATAACGTTACTTCTATGTTTACACTAGGTGAAAAAGTTGGTTTTTTATCCGAACAAGGAACTGCTAAAATTCTCGAATTTCTTCCTAATCAAAAAATTAGATTAATCGACAATGAAGGATTTGAGCAAATCCGTCTTAGTTCAGAACTAATCACCCTTCATAGTTTAAATTACCAATTAGAAAACACTTCCCCGCCGTTTGAAAAAGAACCTATTTCGAAAAGAAAGAACATGCAACTTTCAGTCAAAATAGAGAACAAAAAGAAAACATCCATTTGGGAAATCGATTTACATATTGAGAATTTGTTGGATAATGCTAAAAACCTTACAAATACAGAAATCTTATTGAAGCAAATGGGTAATTTTAAAAATACCTTTCTTAAAGCAAAAGATAAACGTATTCAAAAATTAGTCGTTATTCACGGAGTTGGGGAAGGGGTCTTAAAAAATGAAATCCGTATGTATTTGTCCAAGCAAGAAAACATAGAATATTTCGACGCATCCTACCTTGAATATGGAAAAGGTGCCACAGAAGTTAGATTTAAAAATTCATCCTATTAACCATGAAAATTTTACTATCTCCGGCAAAATCATTAGATTATTCGAAATCCATTGCAAAACCGTTTGTGCACCAAGCAACTTTTTTAAAAGAAACGGAACAATTGGTGACAAAACTAAAAAAAATAAAGCCTAAAAAATTCATGGAAATGATGCATATTTCTTCGGATTTAGCGCATTTAAATTACGATAGATACCAAGCATGGACTTCACCACTAGAAGAAAGTGAAGTGGTAAAAGCATGTATAGAGGTATTTAATGGTGAAGTGTATAAAGGTTTAGATCCATTTTCTTGGAACGAAACAGAGCTAATTCGTGCTAATGAACAAATACGTATTTTATCCGGTTTGTATGGGATTTTAAAACCTTTAGACTTAGTGTATCCATACCGTTTAGAAATGGGAACTAAATGGCAAATAACACCCAAAGTGAAAAATCTTTATGCATTTTGGTCGGATAAATTAACCAAACAATTAAACGCTGAAAAACCAGAAGAAGTATTAAACCTTGCATCCGGAGAGTACAATAAAGTAATCAATTTCAAACAATTAAAAGCAAAGGTCATTACACCAACTTTTAAAGATTTTAGCAATGGAAGTTATAAAGTGGTGATGATGTATGCCAAACATGCACGTGGCGCAATGGCGAATTATTGTATTAAAAACCATATAACCTCCTTGGAAGATTTGAAAGTATACAATGTGGATGGGTATACCTTTGATGCTAAGACTTCTAGTGAAACTGAATGGAATTTTATTCGATGAAGATTTTCAGAAAAAGTGTCCTTTTTTTTCTACTAGTATTTCTTCTTGGAATATCATTTTATTGGATGCCGTTTATTTTAATACGATTCAAAAAACTTGATTTTACACATACTGTTTTATATACTATTGCAACAAAAAATACATGCTCAGCGAACTCCGAAGAAGAAAAGGTTTTACAGTTATATACTTATGTATGTAAAAAAATTAAAAAACCAAACTATAAACAAAACTACGACACTACCATATTAGGTTTTAATGGTCAACATTTATATAGTGGACTCGGATTTTGTGACGAACAATGTAATACCTTATTAGCACTTGCAAATACGATCGATATTCAAGGACGGTTGCTGTTCTTGTTTGGGAATGATTCTATTTCTCATCATTCTGTTTGCGAAATAAAGATTGCGAATCATTACGGAATGTTTGATCCGTTCTATAAAATCATTCTTAAAAACTCTAAAGGTCAAATCGCTAGCACACAAGAAATCATTGACCTACCAAGGTTGTTAGACAAAATAGAGATACCATTTGGAATTTCTGACTCAGATTATAGACACTTATTTGGTAAAAAATACCCATTCAAAATTGTGAAATACAATAGAATAGTTCAGCTACCAGATGAAAAGAAAATTCATGCAATCTATACAAGTTGGTATGCGATTTTTGGGGAAGCTGGACGAAAGCGATTGTTTGACTATTATTACAGCAGAAATCAAATCCAGCAGAAAGATCAAAAACGTATTGAAAAACTATTTCTTTAAATTTTTAATTTCAATCCACTTCGACATAAATTTCGTTGCTTGAAACTGTTGGTGTTGTAAAAGATTTCCTAGAAAATTTTGTTTTCGATGCTTTTCTAGTTCCATATATAGTTTTTCTAGTTTGGAAATAAAACCATTATCGCGTTTTGTAAAACGTTTCTCTAAAATTGTATACCCGTTTTCAACTGCTGCTTGCCATTTTGGGGAATCTGTATATAATTCTATAGCTGCATCTACAAAAGCTTGTGCCTCTTGTTCAATACTACCATTCCAAGGTAAATCTCCGTGCATAGATTCAGCACCGATTGGTGTGGTAACACTTGGAACACCATGTACCATCGCCTCAATTAATTTCCCTTTAATTCCAGCACCAAAGCGTAAAGGAGCTAAAAACACCCGTGTATTTTCGAAAACCTGCGTTACATTCTCTGCACGCCCCTTCACCATAAATCCTTCTTTTGGATTATGCAAGTCCAATACTTTTTGGGAAGGATAAGCGCCAAATACATGTAATTCTGCTTGCGGCAACTTTTTACGAATTCGAGGCCAAATTTCTTTTTTCAAATATAAAACAGCATCCCAATTTGGTTCATGTAAAAAATTACCAATAAATGAAAAGTGAACCTTTTCCGAAACTGCATTCTTTAGTTTTGGCTCTGTGTCTACCCACATTGGCAAATAATCTACTAGTACTGCATCTAGTTTAAAGACATTTTGCAAAACGTCCATTTCATAATCCGAGATAATCCAAGTAAGGTCACAACGTAATATACTCGCTATTTCGCGTTTTGCAGTCTCTTCTACCAACAAATCCTCCAAACAAAAAACGCGTTGCTCTTTCGCTGCTTTTTGTCGTGCCTTACGTAAACAATGTAAGTCTTCCGAATCTAAAATCCGAAGCGCTTTCGGACAATTTTCGCTAATACGCCAGCCATAATGTTCCTCGGTAATATAGCGGTCAAACACAACCATTGTAGGGGCTAATTCTTGGATAAATACATCAAAACTAGAAGAATTAAGTATAATTGAATAACATTGAAGTCCGAGATTTTCTAGTGGATAACTGAATTCACCGCGAGCAGCAGAACACGCAAAAGATACCGTATATTGTTGCTCTAAAAAGGATTCAATTAATTGCATCATGCGAACGCCAGCAGCGGAAGAATTTGGTTCTGGCCAAACAAGTCCTATAAGCAATACTTGGTGTTTCATGTGTAGGTAGCAACTATTTGATTTGGTAAAACTTAATTCCCAATTCTTGTTCGATTTTACGAATACGTTTTATCTCTTTCGATTCAATAAACGCAATTGAAATTCCTTTTTTTCCAGCACGCGCAGTACGACCACTTCGGTGTGTGTAATTTTCAATATCATCCGGAAGTTCGTAATGTACTACAAAAGATAAGTCTTCTACATCGATTCCACGCGCAGCAATATCGGTTGCTACTAAAAAGGCGAAAGTTCCTTTTTTAAACATACGCATCACTTTTTCACGCTCACGTTGTTCTAAATCGCCATGAATTACACCTACACTATGCTTGCTTTCTTTGAGTTTATCCGAAATAAATTGTGCAGAAGCTTTTGTTCTACAAAAGAAAATACCTGTTTTATTCGGTTGGGTTTTTAAGAAATGAGTCAAATACCCGAACTTTTGTTTTGGGTCGCATACAAAATACTGGTGTTCAATACCCGTATTCATATTCTTTTGCTTATTTACCTGAATACGTTTCGCGTCCTCAGATAAATAATTGGTTATAATCAACTCTAATTCATTCGGAATCGTAGCAGAAAATAACCAAGTAAAACTATTTTTATGCGTTTGTCGTAAAATCGTTTCCACATCTTTTTGGAAACCCATTTTTAACATCTCATCCGCTTCATCTAATACAACAGTATTTACATCTTTTAAATCGACTACTTTACGTTCCAATAAATCGATCAAACGACCGGGAGTTGCAACTATTACCTGCGTAGGTCTTGCAAGTGCACGAATTTGCAAATCAATCTTTTCTCCACCATACACCGCTTGCACATATACATTTGTGGTGTATTTTGTCATTTTAAATAACTGTTTGGAAATTTGTTGACAAAGTTCACGTGTAGGTGCTAATATTAAGGCTTGTACTTTAGGAGAAGTAGCATCTATTTTTTGAAGTATAGGAATACCAAATGTCGCTGTTTTACCAGTACCAGTTTGTGCTTGTCCAACAAAATCCGAATTATATTCTAATAAAAAAGGTAATGCTTTCTCTTGAATTTCAGTTGGCTCTGTAATATTAATATCATCCAGTGCTTTGATTAGGTATGTTTCAACACCTAAATCTTTAAAATTGGCCACGTGTATTTATTTAATGAAAATGAATTATTCTTCTATTTCTTCTAATTGATTCTCCCAGTAATCATTTAAAAAAGACTGTATTTTTCTACCTAAGGTATTGAAGTATCTTTTGGTTCTATATCCTCCAACCCATACAATACCACGAATGGCATTGGTTAGAAAAATTTCGTCAGCAGCTAATAAATTTTGAGGTAAAATTGCACATTCATAGACTTTTATTCCATGCGCAATTGCTAAATTTATTACTTGCATACGCATTGTACCCGCTAAACAACCATCTTCTAAACTTGGAGTGTACAGTACGCCATTACTCACCACAAATAGGTTTGAGTTAGAACTTTCTATTACAGCGTCTTTTTCATTGATTAGTAGGTAATCATCTAATCCTTTCTCTTTCGCAGCAATAGCAGTCATGACATACAACAAACCATTCTTCGTTTTGAAATTAGAAAGAAAGTTTTTTTGTTTTTTTATTTCTCGGTAAATATCGACCTCATACCCTTTGGAATTCAATTCAAAATAATTGGACTCATATGGGTATACTTCAATAAAATAGGAAATTTCATTCGTTTCAGGAATATAAGTTCCTCCTAAAGCTCTGTCTAACGAAATTCTACACTTCCCTCCTTCTTTTATATTTGAGAGTGCAATTAATTCTTTGACCTTATCTTCGAAAAATTCTACCGTAAAAAAAGAAGGGAAACGCATTTTTATAGCTTTAGCACCTTCCACCATACGATTGAAGTGGTTTACCATATTGATTGGTTTACCATTCAAGATACGAACACTTTCAAACAATCCATCCCCATAAAGGTAAGAACGGTTACCAGCGGCAATTGTAGCGCCCTTGTTTGGAATTACAGCCCCATTGTTATTTACGAATAAATCTTGCATATTACGACATTATACTGTGTAAAAACTCTCTTCCTTTATCGGCATTGATCAATAAAATATACAAAACACCGAATACTGCACCACCGATATGTGCATCATGTGCAATGTTTGTTTTTTGTCTTTTAAACATCCAAAATTCAAATGCTAAATAGAGTGGTCCAAAAATATATGCAGGAATCATAATCGGCAAAAATATCAATCCCATTTTCATCGTTGGATTCCACATGATACCTGCAAATACAACCGCAGAAACAGCACCAGAAGCGCCTAAAGATAGGTAATTTGCATTTTCTTGGTTACGAATATAAGGCCATAACGTCGAAAAAAGTCCACCCGCAAAATATAAAATAAGAAAATGTATCATTCCATTGGAGTTTCCAAAATGAGTATCCAATTCTCCTTCAATCATTGCACCAAACATGAAAAAAGAAATCATATTAAACAGTAAATGAGATAAATCCGCATGAATAAACATGTGCGAAATAAAACGTGAAAGTTCATTACTGTGCTTCACGCGATACGGTGAAAACACCCATTTACTGATCATGTGCGGATTTTTAAATCCCATAAATGAAATAATCGCAGTAGCAATAATGATTAAAATAGTCATATAATGGTTGTAATATCGAAGTAAATATAAGGATTGCTGATGAAAAAATAGATATTCTAATTCATCTAAAGCATATATGGCTTGCTTCAAATGAACTATTTGATTAAATTAAAGTAAGATTTGTCAAATTATGGTTTAAAATGTCGGAAAAATTTCAAAACAAATACAGAATTCCATCTGCAAGATGGCAACAATGGGATTATGCATCCGAAGGATTATATTTTATTACAATATGCACAAAAAATCACCAACATTTTTTTGGTGAAATTATAGATGGTAAAATGATTTTGAATGATTTTGGGAAAATAGTACAAAATGAATGGATTAAATCAATAGAAATACGACCAGACATGCATTTAGAATTAGGGGAATTTATTGTTATGCCAAACCATTTTCATGCGGTTATAATGATTGGTGAAAACAGGTATAATACAAAACAGAATGTTACGGATGATTGTATGTACGGTGGCGGGTGTGGTGGGTATGGTAGAGACGCAATGCATTGCGTCTCTACGGGAAACCGATACGAAAATTCGGTAATTCAACCAAAAAAATAAATTTGGGGTACAATCCAAAAATTTGGCATCCATTGTTCGGGGATTTAAATCGGCGGTGACAACCTATTCCAAAAAACATGGAATATCGGAATTTCATTGGCAGGCACGTTATCATGATCGTGTGATTCGAAATTCATTTTCATTGACACAAATTCAAAATTACATTATCAATAATCCTAAAAATTGGAAAAAAAATACGTTTAACAAATATTAATTCAAACATCTGGATTACATTTTGTGTAGAATCAATTTCAAGAATCTATTATAATCCGTAATTTTAACGACAAATCAAAAAATAGAATTATGAGCGTATTAATTTCCCCATCGATGTTATCCTGTGACTTTGCGAATATGCAACGTGATATTGAAATGATCAATGCAAGTCAGGCAGATTGGTTTCATGTAGATGTGATGGATGGTGTTTTTGTACCAAATATCTCTTTTGGTTTTCCGGTGATTGAAGCGATGAAACGTCATGCAACCAAACCATTGGATGTGCATATTATGATTGAAAATCCAGATGATTATATTGCAGAATTTAAACGTTGTGGCACCGATATTTTAACGGTTCACTTCGAAGCGTGCAGACATTTACACCGTACGATTCAAGCGATTAAACAAGCTGGAATGAAAGCAGGTGTAGCATTAAATCCACATACACCAGTGAGTGCATTAACAGATGTGATTGCAGATTTAGATTTGGTATTGATTATGTCCGTTAACCCAGGTTTTGGTGGTCAGAAATTTATTGCAAATGCAGTAAATAAAGTGGCGGAAACGAAACAATTAATTCAAGCTAAAGGTTCTTCCGCATTGATTGAAGTTGACGGAGGTGTTAACCTTGAAACAGGAAAATTATTAGTTGACGCTGGAGCAGACGTACTTGTTGCAGGAAGTTTTGTATTCGGTTCAAGTAACCCAAGCGAGACAATTGAACAATTAAAAAGTTTATAGAAGTTTACTTGAACACGTGAGGATCATTATTAAAATCCTCAATTTGGTCCTTAATTTTCTTTATTGCTACCATTAGAATGTAGATATCTACCGATTGATTGTTTTTCACCCATTGGTAGGAATCGTTGTCCCCATCTATGGCACGTGCCATATTTAATAACAATTTAAATTTATTGCGATCCAACCAAGCCTCTGCATGTTTATTCCCTTCAGAAGCTTGAATAAATGCCAATAAATGTGGGTACCCATTATCCATCAACCAATCACGTGCTTTTGCATTAAGTTTGATTGCGGAACACGCAGTATGTAATTCTAAGAATCCATTAAATTTTAACCATTCCGAAAATTCTTCTTCCCCTTCGATTGCTTTTGCCCATGCCAATAAGATTTTTGGAGGATAGTCCAACGCCTTCATCGGTACTACTTTTTTCTCTTTATCGGAAGGAATGTGTACCTTTTTTTTCTTTTTGAACATGGCTAAAATCTTAGTGAGCATAAAATAAATAAGAAACTAGAATTGCTGTAACTACTCCAACAATATCTGCAATAATACCACCCATCGCGGCATAACGTGTGTGTTTGACTTTGACTGCACCAAAATATACTGCTAGAACATAAAAGGTAGTTTCGGTACTACCTTGGAACGTTGCTGCTAATTTCCCAACAAAACTATCCACACCAAACGTTGTCCAAGATTCCACCATCAAGGCACGCGCTCCACTTCCTGAGAATGGTTTCATAAACGCAACAGGGAGCGCATCTACAAATTGGGTGGCTGTTACACCTATTGCTACAAGTCCCATTTTAATCCCATCAATTAACGCTTCAAGCGCTCCACAAGAACGGAAAACGGCAATCGCTGCTAGCATTGCAACTAGGTATGGGACAATTCCAATCGCCACTTCAAAACCACCTTTTGCACCTTCAATAAACTGATCGTATACATTTACTTTAGAACGAATTGCTAATACTATAAAGAAGATAATAATTAAGAATAAAAACAAGTTACTACCCACCGAGGAAATTGGCTGAATAAATTGTGGATGATTATACAAAAGGACCAATAAACCAACAATCAATGCTGTTAATGTTCCCACATACAACAAAACAACTTTATTCAATAAATTTATTTTTTGACGAATTCCTACATAAATTAATGCCGCAAGTGTAGCAAAGAACGTAGCTATTAAAATTGGAAGAAAAACTTCTGAAGGAGAAGCAGAACCATTTGCTGCACGTAACGACAAAATACTAATTGGTATGATTGTTAATCCCGAAGCATTTAACACCAAAAACATGATTTGCGCATTCGTTGCGGTATCTGGTTTTGGATTTAGGGTTTGTAATTCCTTCATTGCCTTTAATCCCATTGGAGTCGCAGCATTGTCTAAGCCTAACATATTGGCAGAAATGTTCATCATCATCGATCCAATAGCTGGGTGACCTTTCGGTACTTCTGGAAATAATTTAGAAAACAATGGGGATACTAGCCTAGTCATGATACGAATAGCTCCGCCTTCTTCTCCGACTTTCATAAAACCAAGCCATAAACATAAAGCACCGGTAAAATACAAAGAGATTTCAAATCCTGCTTTTGCAGCGTCAAACAAGGATGTAACCATTTTTTCAAAAATAGTCAGATCATGCCAAAAAAGAAGTTTAGAAAGTCCTGTCACCAGTGCAATCAAAAACATACCTATCCAAAGTCTATTCAATAACATAAGAACGAAGTTCGGGAATTAACTCGCGGTGTTGGAGGCATGTTGCAAACAAATATTAACAAAGTTTTCAATAAACAAGGTTCCTTGATTTCCAGATACCTCCGGATGAAACTGCACACCAAACAACGGTTTTGTAGTATGACACATTGCTTCATTCACACATGCGTCCGAAACTGCTAATAATCTAAAATCTTTTGGTAAGGAAATCGACTCACAATGATCTTCCATCATTTCAAATTCTACTGGTAATTTATCGAATAAGGGATGTTCTTCCAAGGATTCGATTGTTTGCCAATCGCGGTCTTCTTTTTGACGTGACGGTCTGGCACCATGCAATAAACCAATCATTTGGTGGCCAAAACAAATTCCTAAAACAGGAATTTCAAGTTCTTTAAGAAAAGCTAATTGTGCTAGATGTTTAGAATAATCTATCTCCGTAATCAATATTGGTGCGCCAGAAATAATAATCCCTTTTTTATCTACAGTATGTTCTTTCTCAACCTCGCATAAACCAATGGTTTGATAATCCATTTGAAGATCAACAGCCTCTTCTATGAACGGTGTTTTTTGACTCCCACAGTCGATAATTAACAGCATAGTGTTTTAAATTGAAGCATTTTGTATTTCACAAAAATTAGATCCCTGATTAGGTTCTTTTTTTTAGCATAAACCAAATTGCAAATCTTTTGTATATGCATATAAAAATAGTAAAATATTATATTTTCCAACGTAGTTGAATATTGATTTCTTTCATGTTACTCTCTAATAAGTCTATCCAATATTCACTTGAATTATCTTTTGTTAGGTTTAGCGTATTTCCTGCTTTTAACCAAAAATCGATTTTTTTCCATAATGAAATACGACAAAGTAGATAAGCGCGCAGTCCCTTCCCATAAAAAGCAGGACTACTGTATTGATACGCAGGACTAGATTCAAAACTATAGATTCTAGAAGCATAGGAATCCGTATCAAAAAGTATAAATCGCATGATTACCTCGCTAATCATTTTCTTTGTACTAAGATTAATATCCTGAAAAAAAAGTATACCATTCTCCGGATTTTTATCTGCTCTTTTTAATGAAATCCCTTCCACTCGTGAGCGAATTTCCACAAAATCATTTATTTTATACGAAAGATTAAATCGTAGATTGGTTTGATTAACGGAACTCAAAAACTTGACCCCTTCCGTTAATATAGTACTATTCTGTTCCTTCATTTGATTCCTATAGCGAACATAAAACTCTATATTTTTAGTTGGTTTCCATGTAATCTGCATACAATTTTCTAATCCTTTGGAAGGCAAACATATGTTTTGTTTTAGCCATGGAAATTGGAAATAATCTGAATAGAGTTGTATGTTCCAATATTTTGACAATTGACGTGTACAAGCAACATAAAAACCACTTTCGTTTTGGACTGTATTTCCTTCATAAAAACCTGCATTATAAGGAGTTTCATATTCTTTGTCATACTTCCTAAACAAAAAACTCACGGATGTTTTAGCATCTAGCGCTAGCATCACACCTTGAATCCCTGCTGTTTTTTTGCTGAAATGAACATATGCAAGTTCGCCAAAAATCAAAAGGTTTTTATAGGTATAGGAATAATCTATACTTGTACTGTGGTTATTTTCACCTCTAAAATCGAACTGATTATATAGATTCTTTTTTTTATTTAGTCCAGGGGAATAATTGAAAAACACAGAAGCACATCCTACATGGAATGCTCCTATATCGTAACGTATATATCCACCAAAACAGATTTCTTTTAGAACATCTTTTCGCGCTAATTCGTTTTCAGTTCGATGATAACCAGAAGTAAGAATGGATGAAATTTGTTGCATGGAATCCGTGTTGATTGATGCATCTTTTCGGTTGTGAGAAGTAAATAATAAAAAAGTAAATCGTTTAAAAGCTATCTCAGAGGCAATACCTCTAAAAAATCGATTTTCATCGGTGGAAGTATGCGGACGAATTACTTGCGCGTTTTTTTTACTCGTAGTTATATCGAGTGATTTTCCTAAAGCGAATGAAGTCCAACAATTTAAGGCTTGTCCTATTTGCACGTGGAAATCTCCAACAATTAGGTTTTTAACTATTTTTCCTGGTTTTACTTGAAGATGCATCGCATAAAAATCAAACCCATTTTTATTTGCCAGTTTAAAAAATGGTTCTCCCACATCTTTTTCCGCAGTGATACCAAGGCTAACCCTTTGCTGGTATGTATATCGCATTCTAGTTAGATAAAAAGCATTACTTCCAAGATAGGATGTTCCTTGGTTTTGATTTAGCGGATTTATTACATTACTTTCTTTTTTGAAAGGTTGTTGAAATCGCGTTAAAACATCTAATTTTCCTTTATGTGTAAGTTCATACCATGTAATGGGAGGATTATCAGCTCTTTCATTTAACGTAATAAAAGGCAATATTACTTGTATAAACGCAGTATCCCAAGTGGGTAGAGTTTGTAATTCGTATACCGTTAGTAGTGAACCATACTTACTTCGATGGTTTAATAATTCCTCCATTTGTATATCGCTAAATAAATCCAATGCTGACAATTCCTCTTTTTGGACAGTATTTAGATTTAGTGGATTTTCGAGGTGATACTCCCATATTTCCTGTAAATGAGATAGATCCATAGTTTCCATATGATTTCTCTCCATCCAATACTCCATTCGCTGTTGTACAATCGGATTAGTTTCTTGTGCGAAAATTAGATTGGCGATACAAAAAAGCACTATATTAAGTAGACTAATCTTCACTTGTTTCTATGGATTTAGTAGAAAAAAATAAACCTACCTGCATTGTCACTCCTAAAACAGGTTGCCAACTGCTTCCTAGATCTATTCTACACTTTTTTTTGAACCAAGCACCTATACCTGCACTAACTTGATAAGAGGAAGACATCCAACCCGAACGGACTATAAAAGTTGGAGATATAAAATACTCACATGCTATTTTCAAACGTGTTGGAATTAAGAGCGATTTTTCCAGTTCCGTATACAAATTCCATTTTGGTATAGTAGAAGCATACTTTACCCCTACATATAAAACAGTAGGATGTATTGCTTGCAGCGAAATTGATTTACCATGTAAGGATTGTATACACATACCATACGTAATACTTTTAGTTAATTTTCCTTGTATAGCTAGATTTACATCAAAACTATTCCATGAACCATACTGTTCAATGGTATTATTTTTAGTTCCCAAATAAGCACCTACTTTTAGATTTTCACTCAAATTCATCGCATAAGAAAGTCCACCAGAAAAAACTCTATACACTTTATTTCCAAAACTTTGTATTGAAAATCCAACAACACCTTTTCGTATAGGCATAGAAAACATTGCAGCATTTTTCTGAATCTCTCTAATGGCGATCATTGTAGCATTTTGCAGCGTGATACTTCGATGTTTTTGATACGTAAGTATAACTGGATTCGATGCTAACACACTTAGATCATTCATTGTTGCTACACTAGAAGCTAATGAGATACTTCGTGCACTAATATGCATATTTATTTGTCCTATAATAAATTGATTTACAAATAGTAACGAAATAAAAAAAAGCTTATACTTTTCCAATCAGTTTCACTTTATTTTTGGTGACATATTTTGCTAGTTCTAACATACTTTTCGTCTCAGTTTTACGCATTAATTTGGAGCGATGAGCTTCTACAGTTCTAGGACTAAGAAACAAGTAATGTGCAATTTCTTTACTCGTCAAACCATTCAATAAATAGGAAAGAATTAATAAATCTTTTTCACTGAATTGCACCTTTCGTCTTGTTTTCACCTTCGTGGTTCCAAGTATTTCTAGAGTTTGTCTCGTTTTTTCGGAATAAAATAATTCACCTGCACATACAGATACTATTGCTTCACCAAGTAAGTGAGCATCTTGATTTTTATGCACAAATGCTTTTGCACCGAGGTTAATCGTTTGTCTAATTACAGAAATTCTATCGGTGGAAGAAACAATAATTGTTGGAACTTTTAGATTTAAATTTTTCATTATAGTTAATACTGAAAAACCATCACAAACATTAATATATACATCTAATAAAAAAACATCTACCTCATGTTTACGCATAAAATCAATTGCATCCTCTCCATTGGATACCGTATGTAAATTGAAGGTAAATAGGTCCAACTGTTCTAGTTTAAACTGAATTCCCAATTGAACAAGTTCATTATCTTCTGCAGATAAAATCTGAATCTTTTTAGTAATCATAGCACAAATTTCAGTAGTAACATTAAATTTTACAAACAGCTGTATATTAATCAGATACTTGAAAACATTATAAAAAACTGATTTTCAGAATTTAAACAAGCAAAAAAACGCGTATAAATACAATGCTATTTCACTTACAGCTAGTTATTCAGTTAGTTAATTATTTATTTTCCTTCAACTTTCACTAAAAAAGTTTTGTTTTTGTTTTTTTAGTATTTTTTGTTGTAAATCATCGCACAAACTCCTACATTTGGGCTACAAAAATTAATAATATAAAAATCCGTCAAAATGGGTGTACTAGTTAGCAAAGATTCAAGAGTTATCGTTCAAGGTTTTACAGGAAGTGAAGGAACTTTCCATGCTTCTCAAATGATTGAATATGGAACAAATGTGGTTGGAGGTGTTACTCCAGGTAAAGGTGGTTCAACACATTTAGATAAACCAGTTTTTAATACGGTTGTTGACGCAGTAAACACTACAAAAGCGGATGTATCTATTATTTTTGTTCCACCAGCATTTGCTGCAGATGCAATTATGGAAGCTGCGAATGCAGGAATCAAAGTAATTGTTTGTATTACAGAAGGAATTCCAGTAAATGACATGGTAAAAGCGAAAGAATACATCAAAGGGTATGACACGCGTTTAATCGGTCCTAACTGTCCAGGTGTAATTACTGCAGGGGAAGCAAAAGTTGGTATCATGCCAGGTTTCGTTTTCAAAAAAGGAAAAATTGGTATCGTTTCTAAATCTGGAACTTTAACCTATGAAGCTGCTGACCAAGTTGCTAAAGCTGGTTTAGGAATTACAACTGCTATCGGTATCGGTGGAGATCCAATTATTGGAACAACTACAAAAGAAGCGGTTGAATTATTAATGAACGATCCTGAAACAGAAGGTATCATCATGATTGGTGAAATCGGTGGTAACTTAGAAGCTATTGCTGCTCGTTGGATTAAAGAACATGGTACTAAACCAGTTGTAGGATTCATCGCTGGTGAAACTGCGCCTGCAGGAAGAACAATGGGTCACGCAGGTGCAATTGTAGGTGGACACGATGATACTGCTGAAGCTAAAAAACGTATCATGCGTGAATGTGGAATTCACGTTGTAGATTCTCCTGCTGAAATAGGGAAAAAGATGGCTGAAGTTATCGGAGTTCTAGCTTAATGAATATAAAATTCGATTACTCTTCGTTCGACTGCTAAATTTGTTTTATCATGTACTAATGTACACTCAAAATCAAATGTATTGTCTGCCTCGATTAATCAAATTTTATCCATTTATTGTAAAGTCGATAAATAACATCATTAAAATATACTTAAAGCTGTTTCATTTTGAGACAGCTTTTTTTATGCTGTAAAAAATTATAACTTTATAGGTATGAAACTTTTCTTAGTTATACTTTTAAGTTTAATAAGTAAGTCATTGTTTTCTCAAAACAAAGAGCAAGCAATTTCTCCACTTCCAATGCATAGCTCCTATTCGTTTATGGAGAATAAAGGTCAATGGAATGAAGATATACTGTTCAAATCTTCGTTTAAAGGAGGGAATCTTTGGATCCAGCGCAATAAATTTCTCTTTCATTTGAAAGATTTTCAAAAATTGAGAAAAAACCATGTCAATTTAGGAAATCCTGATTTGACTGCAGAAGATAAACAACATGTTGTACATCTAAATTTTAAAAATTCTACCGAAATAAAGAGAGTTTCTAAAAAAAATCCTTCTTCAGAATATTACAATTTTTTCCTTGGAAACGACTCCAGCAAATGGGCTAGTAATGTACAAAGTTATACAGAGGCAACACTACATGATCTGTATCTAGGAATTGACCTACATGTACTGCAGGAAGACGAACAACTTAAATACGAATTTATCGTTTCACCACAAGGTAACCCTACCGAAATACAGTTAGATATTGCCGGTGCGGATGCAATAACTATTGACCGAACTGGAAGATTACATATACATACTCCTATTGGTGAAATCATTGAAAACAAACCTTTTGTATATCAAGAAATAGATGGTAAAAAAAAGATAATTTCCTGTGAATTCAAAATTCAAAACGACATTGTGACTTTTGATGTAGGTAAATACGATACATCTAAAACGTTAATTATAGATCCTGTATTGATTTTCGCTACGTATAGCGGTTCTATTACAGACAATTTTGGGATGACCGCTACGTATGGATATGATGGTACAGCTTATTCAGGTGGCACCATTTTCGGGAATTCTTATCCTACACCTGACAAAGGAGTTTTTAACATCAAAACAAATTTTACTGTCGTTACAGGTGGAGCACCCTCCGATGTGTTTATTTCGAAATATTCAGAAGATGGATCAAAAATGATTTGGACAACATTTCTTGGAGGAATCAATTCGAATGTAGGAGCTGAAACTATTCACTCACTAATATGTGATGAAAAAAATAATATTTATGCCTTTGGCGCAACATCTAGTAAAGATTTTCCAACGACATCTGGTTGTTTACAAAGTATTCATGGTGGAGGAACTAAATTTAACGCTGTATATAATGGTGCACTTTTCGGAAATAATGGCGTTGATATTTGGACTGCAAAAATAAGTTCGAATGGTCATAATTTACTCGGGTCTACCTATATTGGTGGTTCTGGAAATGATGGCATAAATGCGAATTCTACCGGTACAGCAGCTAACTATAATGGCGTTCAATATTATGATAGTTTAACATCCAACTATGGCGATCAATTTCGCGGGGAAATTATGCTCGATAAAAATAACAATATAGTAATTGCATCTTCCACGCGATCTGCAAATTTCCCTGTAAAAAATGCTCCACAATCAGTATTAAATGGTCAACAAGACGGTGTTTTATTTAAATTAAAAAAAGACTTTTCCCAATTGTTGTTCTCTACATATATAGGCGGAAAAGATAATGATGCTCTATATTCCGTAAAATTAGACTCAAGCGATAATATTGTTTTTTGTGGAGGTACTAGCTCATCTGACTTACTAACCAGTACTACTGCATATCAGAAAAACTTTGGCGGTGGTAAATGTGATGGGGTCATAGGTAAATTAAGTCCAGACGGTAACACATTAAAACACCTAACTTACGTAGGACTATCCAAGTTCGATCAAACTTTCATACTAGAAATAAATAATCAAAACCATGTATTTGTCATAGGACATTCCATTGGTGGTAATTTCCCAGTTATTGATGCAACGTATTCTAATCCGAAAAGTTCTCAATTTATTGTAGAACTTGATTCTACCTTAAGTAAAATAATACACTCTACCGTTTATGGAAATGGAGATCAAGAAGTTACAAATATATCTCCCGCTGCTTTTTTAGTAGATGATTGTGGAAATATTTATGTCTCTGGATGGGGAGCAAACATACTGCAAACCAATCCCTTAAATGGAATGCCTGTAAGCAATGGTTCCCCTCCACCTAATGGGTTCGACTTTCACTTATTTGTATTGGATAAAGCATTTAGTAAGATGGTATTTGGCAGTTATATTGGTGGAAATGAATCAGAAGAACATGTAGATGGTGGTACTTCTCGTTTTGACAAAAAAGGAATTATTTATCAATCTGTTTGCGCAGGATGTCAAACAAGCAAAAGTCCTGTTCCTCATAGTGATTTCCCAGTGTCCTATAATGCTTGGTCCAAAACAAACAATAGTAATAACTGTAACAATCTTGTATTTAAGTATGATTTTGAATTGGTACCATCTGCAAAACTAATTACAACTTCAGATACAAGTTGTCTTCCTACTACCTTAACCTACCAAAACAAGAGTAAAAATATAAGTGGATTCGTTTGGGATTTAGGGAATGGTCAAAAAGACTCAACCTCCATGAGTATTACAAAAAGTTATTCAAAAAAAGGAAACTATCCTATTAAACTATATGTAAAAAATACAATTTGCAACCTTACAGACACTTCGAGTTTTACAACAACTATTCTAGATTCAATTCGCTACGAAAAATTAGCAGATGTGGAATATTGCTTACCTACAAATACAAAATTGATCGCTAATAGCTATGGTACAGTAAACAATTATACTTGGTCCAATTCTACTAGTTTTAATCCTACGCTGAAAAAATCAATAGATTCCACCTTTTCATTTCTAGCAGATACATCAAAACAAGTGTATTATAAAATTTCCAACGGGATTTGTTCCAAAATAGATAGTGTTTTTGTTTCTGTAATTGGTCCATCCCTTCAACTATTAGGTGATACTACTATTTGTATAAAAACAAATGACTCTTTGTATTGCACGATAAAAAGTTTGAAACAAACATTTACATTTGATTGGACACCAAAAAAAATAATAACTACCTATCCGTCTTATAATTCGGTAATTATAAACCCTGACACATCGCAAATGATATTTGTTGTAGCTTCAGGTAATTTAGGTTGTATTGTAAAAGATTCTATAAAAGTAAATTTGACATCTTGGGACCTAATAAATACTTTAGCAATAGCGGACACAACGAAAGTAATCAAAGGTGAACTGGTAAAATTAGATGCTAAACCGAATGGATATTCCTACACTTGGGAACCAAAATCCAAGGTAGTACTGAGTAATTCTCAAAAAACCGAAGCAACGATTTGGGAAAACACCATTTTCAAAGTAGAAGTCTCGGATGGGAAATGTATACTAAGTGATACTATATTAATAAAAGTTATTCCTTGGGTTTGTGATTTCCCATATGTATTTGTACCAAATGCATTCTCTCCAAATGGTGATGGAGAAAATGA
>CANHRS010000042.1 GCA_947463445.1 Flavobacteriia bacterium
AACAACGAAATTCATAATTCTTAATAATTATGCCAAATATACGCGATAATAAGCTGTGTGTTTCACGTTTTTAAAAATCAAACAAACAATGAAATGTTAATTACATGGGTTTTATGCGTGTGACTTTCTTTTTTTTAACACAAAGCTCGCAAAGAAAATTACAAAGTTCACTGAGTAGGACTTTTCACACAGAGGTAAAATCTTTGAGTGCTTTGTGAAACCTCAGTGTCATTGTGTTAAAAAACTACCTCCCTATTTTAGATGCCAATAAATACGTTGCTGCCATTCTTACCGCAACCCCATTCTCAACTTGATCCAAAATAATTGATTGTTTACTATCCGCTACATCACTTGTAATTTCCACCCCACGGTTGATTGGACCTGGGTGCATCACAACGATTTCTTTATCTAGAGATTCTAAGATTTCTTTGTTCAATCCATACTGCATCGTATATTCACGCAAGGATGGGAAATACTTGATATCTTGGCGTTCCAATTGGATACGTAACATATTTGCTACATCACACCAATCTAATGCTTTACGTAAGTTATGTTCAACTTTTACTCCAAGATCTTGAATGTATTTTGGTATTAAGGTTGTTGGTCCACAAACCATCACCTCTGCTCCTAATTTTTGTAAACAATAGATATTCGAAAGTGCAACACGTGAATGTAAAATATCGCCTACAATCACTACTTTTTTTCCTGCTACATCTCCCAAACGCTCACGAATGGAATACGCATCTAGCAACGCTTGTGTTGGGTGTTCATGGGTTCCATCTCCAGCATTAATGATTTTGGCTTTAACTTTCGTAGATAAAAAATGAGCTGCTCCTGGGTTTGGATGACGCATCACCACCATATCTACTTTCATAGACAAGATGTTATTTACCGTATCAATTAAGGTTTCTCCTTTTTTCACAGAACTCGAAGCCGCGCTAAAATTGATCACATCGGCTGACAAGCGTTTTTGTGCTAATTCAAAAGAAAGTCTAGTACGGGTCGAATTCTCAAAAAACAAATTCGCAATGGTAATATCACGCAACGAAGGCACCTTCTTAATTGGACGATTGATAATTTCCTTAAAACTATCTGCAGTCTTGAAAATCAACTGAATGTCGTTTTCCGTTAGGTCTTTAATCCCTATTAAATGCTCTACACTTAAATTATCCATTGCTATCTCTTTCTTGTGTAAAAAGTACTATTTTATCTTCTCCCTCAACCTCTTTCCACTCCACGTTCACACGTTCAGTAGCTAAGGTATCGATAGTTTTCCCAACGTAATCTGCTTGAATTGGTAATTGACGCTTAAAACGACGATCTACCAAAGCCAATAACTCCACGCTTGCTGGTCGACCATACGCCATCATTGCATCTATCCCCGAACGAATCGTACGCCCTGTATATAACACATCATCAATCAAGACAACACGCTTATTTTCAACAATAAAATCAATATTAGTAACACTTGGAATAATTGGACGCTCACGTCTTCTAAAGTCATCACGGTAAAACGTAATATCTAACGCTCCACACACAACAGACTTCCCTAAAATTTGCTCCAAACGAATTTTCAAACGGTTAAGGACATTCACTCCTCTGGGCTGTAAACCAATTAATACCGTGTCTTCGAATTGATTATGATTCTCAATTAACTGATAACAAAGTCGATTTAAGGTTAACTCAAATTGCTTTTCATTTAAAATGACTTGTTTTTCCATTACCACAAAGATAATTTATTGTTTATTATTTTCAATTCTATGAGTCAAACTTATATCCCGAAAGCTTTCGGGACATAAATCATAATCTATAACTATCTCAATTGCGCTTCCAACTTCACCTCTAATTCTTTACGAATCTTCTCCATCACACCATCCACTTGCTCGTCTTTCAATGTTTTCTCCGCATCTTGGAAATGGTACGAAACCGCGTACGATTTTTTACCTTCCTCCAAGTTTTTCCCTTCATATACATCGAACAAACTCACTTTCTTCAATATTTTACGATCAATACCTAAAGAAATCTTTTCGATGTCTTTAAAACGTACATTTTCATTCAGTAAGAAAGAGAAATCGCGACGTACTTCAAACGTTTTAGGTAGTTCTTTATAAACTACTTTCACTAACTTCAATTGCTCCGTCAACGCATCCCAATCTAAATCAGCAATATATACTTCTTGTTTAACACCAAAATGCTTACGTACTTTTGGAGAAACCCAACCAATTTCTCCCACTTTCTTTTTCAAAACAAATAAAGAAACACCGTCGGTTAACAAACTATTTTCTAATATATCTTCCGACAAAAATGAATCCAACCCTAAACGCTGTATAATCCCCGCAACTAATCCTTTTATTGTATAAAAAGAAGTTTTAGTGGCCGGATTATTCCATTGCTCTACTTCTTTTCTACCTGAAATAGCAACCAATAAACGTTTGTTTTCTTTGTATTCTTCCTCAACTTTTTGATATGTTTTCCCAAATTCAAACAAGCGCACATCTGCATTTTGTCTATTTTGGTTATGCGCAACCACTTCCAACACACTATAAATTAAGGTCTGACGCATCACATCCAACTCTTGACTCAACGGATTCAACATCGCCACATTGTGCGCTTCACTAAACGCATCGTTACCGAAACTTTTACTGTAAACAGAAGAAGTTAATGAATTGTTCATCATTTCATTACATCCAAACCCAACTAAAAATTCAGACAAGGAAGACTGTACTTTTTCTAAGTCAGGTTTTGTACGCAACGTAATGGTGGTATTCAATTTTTCAGGTAAAGGAACATTGTTAAATCCGTAAATACGCAACACTTCTTCAATTACATCTACTTCACGTAACACATCCACTCGATACGCAGGAAGTTCTAATTTCCAAATACTTTCATTTTTTGAAACAACGTGAATATCTAGATTTTTTAAAATCAATTCGATAGTCGCTTCTGGCATATCCGTTCCAATCAACGCATTGCAACGCGCAACACTAAAATCAATTTGAGTTGCAGGAAAATCATTCGAAACTACAGAAACAGGTTCCATCGCCACCTCTCCATCACATACTTCTTGAATCAAGGAAACAACGCGCTCTAAAGCATATTGTGTCAAATGTGGATCTACACCACGCTCATATCTAAAACTTGCATCTGTATTTAACCCATGACGTTTCGCCGTTTTACGAACAGAAACCGGATTAAAATAAGCAGATTCAATAAAGATATTCGTTGTGGTATCCGAAATACCTGAATCCAAACCACCAAAAACACCTGCAATTGCTACGTAATCCGTCGCGTTACAAATCATCAAATCATCTGCATGCAAGGTACGTTCTACACCATCCAAAGTCACAAACTTGTCACCTGCTTTCGCAAACTTTACTTGTACCTTTCCGTTTAATTTCGCTGCATCAAATGCATGTAAAGGCGTTCCTAATTCACGCATTACATAATTGGTGCAATCTACAACAGAATTAATCGGACTCAACCCAACCGCACGCAATCTTTTTTGCAACCAAGCAGGTGAATGTTTTACAGAAACATTTTTTAAACTTACACCTAAATATTTAGGACAAACTTCTTTTTCTACTACTTCAACAACAACATGAACATCGTTGGTTATAGCTGTCAAACTAGGAACCTTAGGTAACTCCAACGTTACTCCAGCAGCATGATGTACATTTAAGTACGCTACTAAATCACGCGCAACACCAATATGCCCCATGGCATCCGCCCTGTTAGGTGTTAATCCAATTTCTATTTGATAATCTTCTTCTAATTCGAAATACGTTGCAGCAGGCGTGCCAACTTTCGTATCTTCCGGTAATACCAAAATTCCGTCATGCGATTTACCTAATCCAAGTTCATCTTCCGCACACAACATCCCTAAAGACTCAACACCACGAATTTTAGAGGCTTTGATCTTAAACGCTTCTTCTGGAGTTGGATATAAAACCGCACCAACAGTAGCACATATCACTTTTTGTCCTGTAGCAACATTAGGAGCACCGCATACGATTTGTAACGGTTCACCCCCAACACTTACAGTTGTCACTTTTAATTTATCTGCATCAGGATGTTTCTCACACGAAATCACCTCTCCAACAAAAACACCTTCTAAACCACCTTTGATTCCTTCAATCTTCTCAATTCCATCTACTTCCAAACCTGTTTCAGTCAAAATTTCACTGATTTTCGTTGGTGTAAGATCTATTTTTATGTAGTCTTTCAACCAGTTATAAGATACTTTCATATGTGTTTAATTCTAATGCCACGCGAATTTAAGCATAATGATAGAAATATCTTTTCTTTTAGAAACTAAAAACTATTCAACCAACGCATCGTATCCACACCATCCGCGAAATCACTAAGTCCAGGACATTGCGCAACTCCAAAAGGAAGGTAATTATGACCAACAATCGCTTGAACATCTTCTTTGTGTTCTTCCAAATACCGCTCCACCTCTGAGAAATTTTCGTAGCGATGATAAAAAAGCATGGCTAATGGAGAAAATAATTCTTCGGATTCTTTCAATAAAACAAAACCATTATCTAAAATTTCTTCAAGATTCATTAGATAAATAGCCTTGTTATAATCGTAGTTATTCGCATATTTATGCAAGTTCACTACATCCGCCTGTGTAATAATCGCTTCAAAAAAACGATTTAATTCAAAATCTTGTGGAACAATTATATGAGAAACATTACGACACCCTAATCCATAATGGGTAAAAATATCCGCACCTAATGCTTCTAACTCCTCTTTAGTTTCTTCACCAGTCAAAACAGCAACTGAAGTTCTATTTTTACGAAAAACATGTGGTAAATGACCGAAATAACTTTCGAAATAACGCATGGAATTCCCACTACCTGTAGCAATAATAGCGTCCACCTCTCCCAATTTTGCTTCCGAAACCGTAATTCGCTCTCCCAAATCGGGCGCAAAATTTCTCAATAATGCAATTAAAGCTGGTAATAACGTTTTATCATCCGAACTCAATTTAATTACTATTGCATTTCCAGAAAGTAGCGCACATAAAAAATCATGGAATCCAACCAATGGAATATTACCCGCCATGATTACACCTACTTTTTTTGGGGTTTCAGCGAACGTATAATCCGTTGTAAATTGCTCCAAATTAGCTTTGGTTAATTGAGTACCCCAACCTTTAAAAACATGTAAAACAGCCGCCTCTGTAAACCAACCATTCAAATAAAATTGACGTTGTACAAGTCCTTGTAATTTTTCATACTCTTCTTGCGTAACACCCAATTCATATCCTACCCATTCTTTTTGATTACCAATAGATAATAATACTTTACCTAAAGCATCAAATGCAGTAATAACTTGTGCTTTATTCATTATTGATTTACTTTATTTAAAAATGTAAAACGCTTATACAACTCTTCTTTCTTTAACAACACAGGGCCTTCTATCCTTCCATCTGAACCACTTTGTCCAGCTCGACCAACACTACCTGACTTGCCATTATTACTATTAAACAACCCGCCTAACTGGCCTTTCGCATTCATCCCTCTCCCTGCATTACCAGTTCGACCTGGAATACCAGAATCTCCTCCTTTTACTTCTATCTGGATATTATTTCGAAAATCGAGCAACCTATCATCCATAAAAACAGAAACATTTCCTCCATTCCCACCGTGTCCTCCATCCCCACCATCACCAGCATCACCTCCATAAACAGGTGGTTTTGTTACAGTTGTTTTACCATTAACGGTAGTAGTTACTGGATACGCAGCATCTTTACCATTCCCTCCATCTCCACCATTACCTCCTTTTCCACCGCGTACATCAATAAAAATTTTCCCAGTACTTTTAGGTAAGAAAATACGACGATACTGCATATTACGTTCTACAGTAGCGATCACAAAATCATTTCCCTCCACACCGTAGTATTGTAAATATAACGATATATCACCACCATTACCTCCGTTAGTACCATTGGCACCATTAGACCCGGATTGCGATGCGTTCGAGCCAGAAGAACCATTGGAACCATTATCCCCATTTTCACCAGCATGATTTATAGTGATTTCATTTGGATATTGAATATCAAGCTTTGTATTCCACAATGTATCACGCGTTAATTTATGTATGAAACACACAGCTAACTTTTTGTTTATCAAAGGAACATAACTATCAACTTGTAATTTACCATCTTTCAACTGAACCATCGTTTCGGAATGATTCTCAAGCAATTCGTTGGGAAAATGACGCAAATCTCTCGGTATTACCTCTCCTGTATTCAACACTAAATCATAATCAATCTCTACTGGGTTATTTAATTCGATGGACTTTGTCCTAACTTTAACACCTACCACATAGGGAACACTTACTGTAAACTCTTTTCGAATCCCATATTTTTCACTAGCCATTCGTACCTTAATCATGTGGTTATCTTTGGTTAAATTCGCCATGCCGTACTTCAAGTTCCCACGATTTACTCCAATAACATTTTCTCCACTAAACTGAATGTTAGCCCATTTACTTCTGTTTTTATTCGGCTTAATTCGCTTAATACGTCCATTTTCTTTCATTAGATCTACCGAGAAACGAACAGAACCTGCAGCTTGATACGCCTGATCTATTTCGACAGATGCAGATTCATATCTTGTTGTACCACATGCACCTAATAAGAGACTAAAAAAAAGTAAAAAATAAACAAACTTATACTTCATATTAAACAAATTAATAAATTAACATTCAAAAACTTAATACACATATAAAAACAACTAAAACTATCGTTATAATTTAGTTATTTTGACTTGAATAAAACGCGCATTTGACGAAGATTCAACTTCTAGAATTGATTCTTGCACACAGATAAAATCACCTACCTGAAACACTTCACCATTTAAACGACCCATACCGTTTATGCAATAAAAACCGAATAGTTCGATATCTTCCGTATAATCCACCCCATTTACTTCATCAATAAAATCTACTTCCACTTGGTAATTACCCTTGTAAATCACATTAAAATCAACCACCTGACCTTCACTTCTTGTTTTCCAATCACCACTAAATTCAGTCTGTTCACCCGATTCTAAACTATACCAAGCGTTATGATTATGTTGTACTTTCAACTTCCCTTCGAGAATCGCTAATTTGCGCTTAAAACTTGGGAAAGATGTAAATTCGCTTTTCTCAAGAAGCACTTGAGCTGTACTTATACGGTACTCAAAATTCTGTTCTGATATAGATGAATTCTCAGGAAATATTAGCAATTCGGTGGTTGTACCTCCGGTCCAGCTACTTATTTTTTGATTTACTTTACTAACTAATTTCATTTACCTTTTTCGTTTGACACAAAGCACACCGAGAAATACACAACCTTCGACAAACTCAGGATACACGACACATTTAAGGCTTTATGCACGAAATTAGGTATAAAAAAAGAGGTCACCCCGATAGAATGACCTCTCAATATTAACTATTTGTCTTAATTTTTAAACAAACGCAAAGAAAGTGCAATTGTTTTTTTCAATTCAGAACGTTCAACGATATAATCTAAGAAACCGTGCTCTAAAACGAACTCTGAAGTTTGGAAACCTTCTGGTAAATCACGTCCAATTGTTTCTTTCACAACACGAGGTCCAGCGAAACCAATCAATGCTTTTGGTTCAGCAATATTTATATCTCCCAACATTGCAAAAGAAGCTGTTACACCACCTGTTGTTGGATCTGTCAAGAACGAAATATAAGGTAATTTATGTTCTGACAATTGTCCTAATTTACCACTTACTTTTGCCATCTGCATTAAGGAATAACCAGCCTCCATCATACGAGCACCTCCTGATTTAGAGATAATCATAAATGCAGCTTTTAATTCTATTGCTTTATCAATACCACGTGCAATTTTTTCACCCATTACAGATCCCAAAGACCCTCCAACAAAAGCAAAATCCATGCAGCAAATCACCAAATCCAAACCTTCTACTTTACCATACCCTGTTCGCAAAGCATCCGTCAGTCCAGTACTTTTTTGAGAAGCAGCAATACGATCTGTGTATTTTTTTGTATCCGAGAAATTTAACGGATCCCCAGAAGTCAAATTAGCATCAATTTCTGTGTACTCCCCTTTATCAAATAAGATTTGAAAATATTCTTCCGAACCAATTCTTTCATGGTAGGAACAACGATCACACACATAATTTGTTTTAATAAAATCTGCTTGTGTAAATACCGTTTTACAATTAGGACATTTATGCCATAACCCTTCCGGAGTTTCTTTTTTCTCCGAAGTAGTAGTGGTAATTCCCTCTTTATTTCTTTTAAACCAACTCATAGTCTTTTTCTAACCTAATGTGTTAACATTGTTTAAATCTTCAAACGATTGCGAAAGACGCTTAATAAACGTCAATTCACTTTCACGTACCCATTTACGTGGATCGTAGTATTTTTTGTTTGGTAATTCTTCTCCTTCTGGATTTCCAATTTGTGTTTTCAAGTAATCTTGGTATTTCAACACATAATTCAAAGTTCCTTCCGTATATGCAAATTGTAAATCTGTATCAATGTTCATTTTGATTACACCGTAACCAATCGCCTCACGAATTTCTTCTACTGTAGAACCAGAACCACCATGGAAAACGAAATCGACTGGATTGTGTCCTGTATTGAATTTTTGTTGTACGAATTCTTGCGAATTTTTCAAGATTTTCGGAGTCAACTTTACGTTTCCAGGTTTATATACACCATGCACATTTCCAAACGCTGCAGCAATCGTAAAACGAGGACTAATTTTCATTAATTCTTCGTAAGCAAAAGCTACCTCATCCGGTTGTGTGTATAATTTAGAACTATCTACATCCGAATTATCTACCCCATCTTCTTCACCACCAGTTATACCTAACTCAATTTCTAAAGTCATCCCGATTTTACTCATACGTGCAAGATACGCTTTACAGATTTCGATATTTTCTGCAATTGGTTCTTCCGAAAGGTCAATCATATGCGAAGAATACAAAGATTTACCAGTTTCTGCGTAGAATTTTTCAGAAGCATCTAACAAACCATCGATCCAAGGTAATAATTTTTTCGCTGCGTGATCCGTATGTAAAATAACTGTTGCGCCATACAATTCAGCCAAAGCATGTACGTGTTTAGCACCAATAACCGCTCCAGCAATTGCTGCTTTTTCGTCTGTATTATCTAACGATTTCCCCGCGTTAAACAAGGCACCACCATTTGAAAACTGAATAATTACAGGCGATTTTAATTTTGCGGCTGTTTCCATTACAGCATTTACGGTACTTGAACTAGTAACGTTAACCGCTGGTAACGCAAAGCCTTTCTCTTTTGCGTATTGAAATATTTTTTGCACCTCATCTCCAGTAGCAACCCCTGGTTTAATCGAATGACTCATAGTTATAAATTTGTGTTTTCGGGTACAAAAATAGTGATTTTGGTTTTGAAATACAAGGTGATGGAAGTAGATGTTTTGAACAAAAAAGTACAAAAGAATTCGAATGGAAATTAGGGCTGAGGGCTGAGATATTGTTTGGACGAGAGTTGTGTTTTTGAGGACGCAGAGGGGATTTGACTGCGTCAAATTGTTGAATGTTTTTTTTTAAAAAGATTAAAACATCGAAGTGTGATCTAACTTCCCACTTTGAAGGGGGGATTGAGGGTGATGACTAGAGATATCTAAAATCACTAAAATAGGTCACCTCCCTTAATTTTTAGGTGCTATCGCTTAGTCTTCGAAAGCAATGCTTTCTCTCTTCAAGGAGGGAAGAATTACAACTTACTTCGACTTACCAACCTCTACCTCGCACAATTTCATAGCCTCTACCAAATCAACTACACCGCCTGTTACAGATAAATCGCTAAAACGTGTCTTCTTCTTTGTACCTGGAATTATCTGTTTTGACTTTCCATATTTTTTTGCAGATAAAAGAATGTTATTTTTAATTTGTAACATAGTTAGACTTGGGTAGTACGATTTCAGTAATGCAGCCACACCAGCAACCATAGGAGCAGCCATCGAAGTTCCATCGTATTTTTTGTAAGCACTTTGTGGAATAGTACTATAAATATCTTTTCCTGGGGCAAAAACATCCACTTGTACTTTACCATAATTGGAGAAATCTGCTGGTAAATGTTTTTTAGATTTTTTTGTAGATGCACCGATAGTTAAAAATAATGGCAATTTCTCTTTTTGAAACGTATATAAAGGTGTTGGGAAATTTGGTTCAACATCTATATTTTTACTGTCATTTCCAGCTGCATGCACTAACAAAACATCTTTACTACTTGCGTATGCCAAAGCGTCATACACTTCCTTTTGAAAAGGTGAATATCCTTTACCAAAAGACATATTAATGATTTTAGCGCCATTATCTACAGCATACCGAATTGCTAATGCTATATCTTTATCTTGTTCATCGCCATTTGGAACTGCGCGTAACACCATAATTTGAGCATTGTCTGCAATTCCATTTAAGCCTACATTATTATTTCGAATCGCAGCTATGATACCCGCAACATGTGTACCATGAGATGCATCTTTTCCTTCCACATTATTATTTCCATAGTTCACTTGCGTGAAATCCGTTGGTGTATCGCCTACAAACTCTCGATCATTATAATTGACATTTAAATGGTATGTTAATGCAGTATTAACTTGCTCCGTTTGCTCTTCGATCATTTCCAGATTTAATTCACCTTTTAAAATTGCTTCTGCCAACATTTTCACTTCTTTCCCCTCCTCATCTACTGGTTTCCATTTAGTTAAATCTTCTTTGGTATAATCTGGTTTTCCTAATACTTGAGCTACAACTTGTGGGATGTACTTTATTAGCATCGGAAGTTGTTCATATTGTTTTTGATATCCTTTATATTCTGCAACATCACGTGCAATCTCATTTTTCAACCGCTTAAACAATGTATATTCCTGTATATCTCCTTGCGTTATTTGATCCTCTTTTAAACGTTCATATTTATCACGTAACATACGGTACATTCGCACTTTTTCATAGCAAGCATAATCTTGCATCTCCCCTTTTTCATTACCCAAAAAATTCCATCCATGTACATCATCTATGTATCCATTTTTATCATCATCCATTTTATTATCAGGAATCTCATTGGAATTTATCCAAATTTTACCTAGCAAATCTTCATGATCACAATCCACTCCTGAATCAATTACAGCCACCACAACTGGACTCGATTGCTTATTAGCCAGAAACTTATATGCTTGTTCGGTATGTAAACCAATAGGATCCGTATTGTGCCAATTTTTTTGTTCTACAACTACTTGTGCACAAACATTTCCAAAAATCAGTAAAACGAAAAAACTTAAGTTCAATTTCATTAGGTATTATTTTATAAGGTTTAGCTAAAAAAAGTGTTTAATTTATTTATATCTATCTATATAGCGTTACGTGTCCTGTAAATGTTTCCTCTTGTTCCAATATATTTACAACATGTATTTTATACACATAAATATCATTTGGGGATATTACTCCGTTAAAACTGCCATCCCAGCGAGGACGCTTTTCTTGTGAATAAAAAATTTCTTGTCCCCAACGATTAAAAATAGTAAATTCTACAGTAACAACAGAAGTAAGCACAGGCATAAATTCATCATTTATTCCATCTCCATTTGGAGTAAACGTGTTTGGTATATACATGGAATATGGAAAATAAATATGTACTTTTTGTGTTAATTCATTTTTACATCCCATAGAATCCTCTACCGAAAGTGTAACATCATACACATTTGAATCTGCATAAACTACGGAAGCATTTCGTGTCACGGCAGTATATCCATTTCCAAAATCCCAATTATATTTTGGATATTTAGGAGAATAATTAACAAAATCGATCGATTTATTTATTATTGGTGTTCCAACATATGCAAAATTTATACGTGGTTTATTTACATCTATTGTAACAGTATCTCTAACGTTAAACGTTTTACATGCATCACCAACAAATACAAAATATTGACTTGTTGCAGTTGGTTTGACCTCAATTGCATTAATTGAATCATTCGTAGGCATCCATTTGTAAGTATACTGTCCAAATCCACCTGTAGCACCCGCAACAAGTACCACGGAATCTCCAATACAAATTGTTGTATCCGGGGATATATTTGTTATTAAAGGTGGACTCGTTATTGTATATACAAAAGAAGTACTTGTTTTTTCTCCACAACGATCCGTAACAAATACAGTGTATTTTGTCGTTTTTGGTGGTTTAATTATAACTTCTTGATTAACATTGAATAATTTTTTTCCATCTGACCAGGAATATTTATAAAAACCAGCTCCATCAAAAGGATTTGCTTTTATGGTCGTTGGTAGGAACGGACAAACCTCCGAAATCGGAGGTAAAGGTGCCAATTGAAGGGGATTATATTTCATCACAACCACTTTATTTTGTTGTTTCGTCGAATTAAAACAAATATCAGACACAGTTAATTCATATTGTTTTGTTATGGTAGGAGCAACAGTTATTTGTGTTTTATTATCTCCAGTATTCCATACAAAACTATATGGTTCCAAACCACCTTTTATTGTCGGAATTATGGTTACACTTTCTCCAACACAAAAAACCGTATCGTCTGGCATAAGCACTTCTATCGGAATTATATCTTTTATATATAAACTTTTCGTCACTATATACGTGTTTCCGCATGCATCTGGAAATACTAAGTCAATTATTATCGAATCCATTCCCTCAATCAGATTATCTTGCAATGTTGTAACGTCAAAGTATTCCGAATCTTTACCCTTTGGAATAATTAATTCGCTAGAGGCAGTCGAAGTAAAATCTAGACCTAAAGTTGCAGAACCTTTATAGATTATTGGAATTTTATATTCTATATTTTTAGACCCAGGTGTCTTTTTTATTGTTATTCTACCTGACGTACACCCTTCTGCCATTGTCATCGTATCTTTATAAAATTCTTTGGATAATTTTTGAGTTGCAACCAAATCTACCTTTGCAGACAAACTATTGGCTTGTAAAAATAAACCTGAATCGAATGCTGCATCTCCAACATCCGCAATAATAATGGTAAGTGTATATGATTTGCCACACTGCACGGGTGACATTGCTGTCAATACACGCGTAAAACCATCATACTGTATTGTTTGTCCTGACTTATTGTTAACATAATATTTTGAATTTGTTGCGTCTTTATCATTCACATTATTTATAGTTACTGGAGTACCATTCGGCAATAGTGCAATATTCTTTTGTCCAGTAATCCCTGGCCCTGCAATAAAAAAAGCGAATAAATCATTAAACTCTGAACCGACAAATTCAGGATATTCTTCCGAACCAAATACGTACTTAAACCTCACCGTATCTGCCATAGGCATAAATTGAATTTCTAAAGTAGCCGCATTAAACGTACTTTTTGGAGAAACACCAGCTGCTGTTTCTTTAGCAATAATTTGATTTAACAAACTATTACCCGCAAATCCATTATCCATACCAGCAGATACAGAATTGTTTGGTCCACGAGGCCCATCGCTACCAACAATTGTACCAGTAGTCATTACAATTCCTGTACTTAAACCTATATTTGATTTAGCGCCATTGAAAAACCCAAGCGCCGTTGCGGCTCCATTAAATTTGACATTTGTTACTTTAACACCAGGCCCCAATAAAACATCTTTTACTAAATTGCTTGCATTATCGACTCTAGTAATCAACTGTGCTTGTGCTTGAAAAGCGAACATAAGTATCCATAGTAAAACACATTTTACGGCATTCATTTTACGATGGAACTTTGTTGTATTCATATTACATTCCTTGCATATTACACAATGAAAAGTAGAAACCTTTCTTATCAATCAATTCGTTGTGCGTTCCTTGCTCTACAATTTTTCCTTTTTGTAACACGACAATCAAATCTGCATTTTTTATGGTACTCAAACGATGCGCAATAACCAAAGAAGTTCGATTTTGCATTAATTTCTCTAAAGCATCTTGCACTAATTTTTCGCTTTCAGTATCTAACGCAGAAGTAGCCTCATCTAGTATCAAAATTGATGGATTTCTTAATACAGCACGCGCAATACTCACCCGTTGTTTTTGTCCGCCAGATAATTTATTTCCACGCTCACCAATATTTGTATCGTATCCATTCTCCAAAGCCATAATAAAATCATGTGCATTGGCTATTTTTGCTGCTTCGATAATTTCTTCCTCTTTTGCCGTAGTTAAACCAAAAGCGATATTATTTCGTACCGAATCGTTGAACAATATCGATTCTTGTGTCACCATACCTATATGACTCCTTAAATCGGTAATAGATGCGTCTTTTATATTTACATCATCAAATAAAATTTCCCCTTCTTGGATATCATAAAATCGTGGTAACAAATCAGAAATAGTAGATTTCCCACTTCCAGACTCTCCTACTAATGCAACCGTTTTTCCTTGCGGAATGTATAAGTCAATATCTTTCAATACCCATTCGTCCTTATATTTAAAACGAATATTTTTATAAGTAATTCCATTTTTTAATACCGGCAAGGCGATTGGTGATTCTGCTTCATAAATTTTTTCATCCGCATTTAATATTTCATTCATACGTTCTTGCGAAACCTCTGCTTTATTCAAACAACCAATATTGAATGCTATACTAGAAATTGGTCGCAAAAACTGAGAAAAAACAATGATAAAAGTTAAAAATTCTTCTCCAGTAAGCGATGTATTATTTTTAGCATCTAAAATCATGTTCCCTCCAAACCAAACAATACCCATTAGTACTACCGATCCTAAAAACTCATTTAACGGAGAAGATAAATCTTTTTTGCGAAATGCTAGCGTTGATAATTTCTGATGACTAAGGTTTATTTTGGAGAAAATTGAATTTACATAAGGAACTGCATTAAATGCCTTTATTATTCGAATTCCAGATAAATTTTCTTCTAACACTGAAAACAACACCCCTAATTGTTCTTGCTGATTTTTGGCAGTTCGCTTTAAACTTTTACGAATAAAAGAAATAATCAACGCAGATATAGGCAACAAAATCAATGAAAACAAGGTCAAAGAAGGACTCCAATAAATCAATACGCCTAGATAAGTAATTATGGAAATCGGTTCTCTAAAAATTAGCTCCAACACAGAAACTACAGCAACTTCTATTTCATTTGCATCTGCATTCATACGAGACATGATATCTCCTTTTTTCTCATTTGTATAAAAAGATAATGGTAATCGCATCGCTTTTTCAAACATGCGATTCCTTAAATCTCTAACAACTGCCATTCGTAAAAAGGACTGATGAAAAACCGCCATATATCGAAACACATTCTTAAAAAAGAACGAAACAAGCATGGAGATACAAATAAAAAGTAAAGCATCTTTTGGATCCTTTAAAATCATTTGCTGCATTTCATATTGAAAAACTTTAGAACAATAGGTAATAAAATCTAAAAAACCTCCAGAGTATATTGGCTTAGCAACTAACTCAACTTTATCTTTTGTATCCCTAAATAACAATTGTAAAAAAGGAATAAACAAGACTAGTGAAATCAAATTAAAAATTACAAACATAAAATTTGAAAAAATCACTAAAATTGCAACCCCTTTATATTTAAAGGTTTGTCTATATATATCTATAATTGCTTTCACTAAAAATTGCTTGCTTTTAAATATTCAAAAATACTATGATCTCCCTCCGTAAATGTAACATGGCGACGTTCCATCATTGCTTCTGCCACTTGGATTGCTTTATCTAAGTCAAACGGAACCACTCCTTCTGCTCCTCCCCAAGTAAAAGACTTGATATACTTATCAGGAAATCCAGCGCCATAGATATTTGCAGAAACCCCTACAACCGTAGCCGTGTTGAACATCGTATTGATACCGCTCTTACTGTGATCCCCCATGATTAATCCCATGAAAGTAATGTCGGTATTTTCTAGTTTATCGGTTTCGTAGGAATATGCTTTTACGGTGGAATAATTATTTTTCAAATTGGAAGAATTCGTATCTGCTCCCAAATTACACCATTCACCAAGAACTGCATTTCCTAGAAATCCGTCGTGCCCTTTGTTCGAATAAGCTTGAAAAACTACATTATTCACCTCACCACCAACGCGACAATGAGGACCAATCGTAGTTGGACCATAAATTTTGGTTGCTAACTTCACACAAGCTTCTTCCCCAAGTGCAAATGGTCCACGAATAATCGATCCTTCCATCACTTCCGAATTTTCTCCTAAATAAATAGGACCTGTGGTAGTATTCAAAATACATCCTTCGATTTTCACACCTTCCTCCACAAATAACTGGTTGATATCTCCAATAATTGTGTTGGTTTTTGAGATTTCACAAGATGTTCTATCTTCCGTAAGGAAATTAAAATCAGCAGGTAACACTTCACCATTGCGTTGAAAGATATCCCAACGATTTTCGAGAATCACCAACGGCTCTCCAACATAGTTAATCTTGTTCGTAGGATTTTGTCCAACTTCCAAAATCCATGTTTCACCAAGCATTAACACATCTCCTTCGGACAATTGGTATGCGATTGCTACTAATTCTTCTGTTGGAATTACTGCCGCGTTTATTCTCCAGGTATACGTGTTTGTTCCAGGAAATTTCGTTTGTAAGTATGCTTCCGTTTCAAAAAAGATTTCAGCTTCCGGACACAATTCTTCCCAACGCTCATCGTTTGTTAGAATCCCGATACGTAGATTTCCCAAAGGACGTGTTAATGTCAGTGGTGCGAAGCGTAAGTGTAAGCCGTTATCGGCGAGTAGTAATTTCATTTTTTTGCATTTTATTTTTATAAAACTGTAGGGATAAGGTTTGTCTAATCCCTACTGCATTTTCTCTTTGGATAATCTCAAAGAAATTAACCAAAGCCCAAAGTACGTAAGGATTCCATTTACAATCAGTAATTCGTAGCCAAACTTGTAGCCGTTTAACATTTTTTCGGAGTTGCTCGCAATATAATAACAGATAATTGGCGCTAAAACACAAATTATCAAGGAATAACGATCGCGAATTTGACGTTTGGTAAAAATTCCAAATGTAAACAACCCTAGTAAAGGTCCATAGGTATAGGATGCTATTTTTAAGATCGTTCCGATTAAATCACTGCCCGGATTTTTCGAAATATAGACTTCGGTTCCAAGAATAATAAACAAAAACAAGAGGGAAAAAGCGATGTGTACATACAATTGTAAGCGCTTTTTTTGCTTCTCGTCGCGCTTATAGAAATTTAAGAAATCGACACAAAAACCAGTCGTCAATGCTGCTAATGCACTATCTGCAGAAGCATACGAAGATGCTGTGATTCCAAGCAAGAAAAACACCCCTGCAATGGTTCCGAAACTTCCAAGAGCCAAGGTTGGGAAAACATGGTCTGTTACCACTTTCCCTTCTTTCATCGGTAAAGCAATGCCTTTTTGGTTAGCAAAAACATACAAAGCACCACCTAAAATAAGGAACAAGAAGTTTACAAACACTAAAATAGTTGTAAAAGAATACATGTTTTTCTGTGCGTCTTTCAAGGATTTACAGGTCAAGTTTTTCTGCATTAAATCTTGGTCTAAGCCGGTCATGGCAATCGCTAAAAACATTCCACCAAAAAATTGTTTCGGGAAATACAAGGTAGAATTCACATCGTCGAAAAAGAATATTTTGGTCATCGAATTTCCTGCCTTTGTTTTGGTTTTGGAGATTAGATCAAATAACCCAAAAAGATTGACATCCAACACATTTGCAATTACAGCGGTACATAAAATCACCGCACTTATCAAGAAAAATGTTTGGAACGTATCGGTGTATACAATCGTTTTGATTCCACCTTTGAAGGTATACACCCAAATTAATGCAACAGTTACGAAGGCTGTCACCCAATACGGAACCCCTAGATCTTGAAATAAAAATAATTGGAGTACAAAAGTTGCCAAATACAAACGGATGGCGGAACCCAAGGTTCTGGAAAGAATGAAAAATCCTGCACCCGTTTTATAGGTCATAAACCCAAAACGTTCTTGTAAATACTGGTAAATCGACACCACATTCATGCGGTAATAAATGGGCATCAACACTTTAGCGATAACTAAATACCCAAGTACATATCCCAATACGATCTGGAAATACGCCATACTTTCGTGCAACACTTTTCCTGGAACAGAAATGAAAGTCACCCCAGAAAGAGACGCTCCTATCATTCCAAAGGCCACTAAATACCATGGACTTTGTTTGTTTCCGGTAAAAAAAGTTTCTGAGTCGGTATTTCTGGATGTTAGATAGGCGATAAAAATCAGTACTAAAAAGTAGGAAATCAGTATGGTAGCGACTAAAGTTGGGGTCATTGGTGTTTGTTAAAAAGTAACTGCTAAGGTAATTATTAATTTGTAGCCCTTCGACAAGCTCAGGGTAAAATTTGCAAATTAATGGAGTGAAAGTGGAAAGTGTGAAAAAAGATAGATGGGGATTTAACATTTAGAGGTTGAGAAATTAAGGGGAAATGGTGAGGGTTGGTAGAGATATTGAGAGACCTGCGGTCTTGGGAAAGATGGAAGGATGGCGATTATGTTTAGGTTTTAGGGGAATTTAACACAGAGGACACGGAGGGAGTTTTTGACGAAAGGAATTGGTAAAGGGCAGAGAGGGATCTAACTGCGTTAGATTTTTTGGGATGATTTGACTGCGTCAAATGTAGGTGAATGTGATTTTGGATTACTAAGAATTCAATTATTAAATTTACTCAATTAAACAAGCAAAAAAAAGAACGGTTATTCCGATTATTAACAAAGTAATTTATTTAAAACGTATTACAAAGCTCAGAAACCAAAAACTCGGCTATTTCAAGATTAATATCTATACAATAATATTCAGGGTAAAGTTTTAAAGTGTCTTATTAAATAATGTTTTAAAACTCAAGAACATGTTTAACTAATTAATTTACATTGATTAAGTCATTCCTATAACTCCCATCTTTTGGAGAGTGGGAAAAGATTAACTCTATAAACAAGAGGTTTTAGGTGACCAATTTTCAAAAAAAACTGAGTTTTATACGCATTTGATTACTAACGCAATAAAAACGATAAAATTATCGCCTGAAGATTTGTAATAATGTTTATATTTGAAAAAATACAAATTTACAATTTATAAGAAACCTTTTCAAAATCTTATAGATTGATAAAAAAAAATAATTTATTTGTGCGAGTTGTAATTAAAAAAAAAGGTTTACAAAATGAACAAGTTTTTGAGTGAAAAATTTAGAATTATATCATTAATCTCAATGATTATGGTAGTATTTCTCCATTCATATAATATGACTGTTAAATTCAACTCAGGCAATATAATTTTTAATAATGGGTATAGTTTTTTTGTTCAAAACTTTTTATCACATGGGATTACAAGAATTGCAGTGCCAATATTTTTTTGTATCTCAGGTTATTTATTTTATTTAAATTTTAGTGGTGGAATAGACCAATTTGTTCTGAAATATCGAAAAAGAGCAGAAACATTATTATTACCTTATCTTTTATGGTCAATATGGGGTTTATTTTTCTACTTTATTATACAAATACTGCCTCAGGCAAAAAACTTTTTCACTAAAGAATTAATTGAGAATTACTCTTTTGCGAAAATTTTAAATACAATATTTCTTAATCCAATTCCACATCAGCTTTGGTTTGTCAGAGATCTTTTAGTATTTGTAATATTATCCCCTTTGTTATATTGGTTAATAAAATATTTACGATTAATAGCATTATTGATACTATTTATTATTTGGCTTGGATTTTTTAATTTTAGTTTTTTACTTTTCTCAAATGAATCTATTTTATTTTTTATTTTGGGAGCTTATCTCGCACTTTATAAAAATGATTTCATTTTAAAAAAAAGAGACCAGAAATTTTATTGGATATTTACAATTTTATGGATTTTAATTGTCTTTTTAAAGACATCATTAACACAGTTAAATTCAAACCAAATAATTTTATTATCATTACTTCACAAGATTAGTATATTATTTGGTATAATAGCAATTTGGAGTTCCTACGATATTGTAATGAGAAATAAAATAAATACTAACAAAACAATATACGATATTTCGACATATTCATTTTTTATTTACGCGTTTCACGAGCCAATATTGACGATTATAAAGAAGGGTATATTTTATATAGCAGGTACAAATGAGCTAATATCAATGTTTACATATTTTCTGGGACCTATAATAACAATTGTAACAAGCATTTTATTGGCCTATTTTATAAAAAGAATTTCACCAAAAATTTATGGATTAATTACAGGAGGACGATAAATACATTTTTTTTATTTTAAGCTTTAATAATCTTGACACATACAAAATTCAGTTACTTAACCACAATTCAACAACTTCAAAAATATTACATTCAATCACTTATGATTTAAAAAAGTGATTTTCCACATTTTGCATTCTAAAAATCAATAATTAATTTATTTTATTGTTTTACGTCTATGTTAAATTTTATTGAAGGTGTATTCGACATGTTCACATGAACTAATTTTTAAACAAATTGTAAAATGGTAATCATTCAACCTATCATACAACATGGATAATTGTCTACATCAAAAATTAGATTTTAGTGATTTATTATTAATTTAAATTGTATTATCACCTACTATTTAAAAAACCACCGGTAAATTATAATCTATTGTTAGGCATTTATCTCTTCCACTCTTACCTCACTTGTGTTATATATCCAAAATATTAAGCTAAACACCCAAATTCCGACCATAATTGGTAAAACACTCCGAAAATTGATTTAAAACAAATCGTTCTTGTAAATACTGGTAAATCGACACGACATTCATGCGGTAATAAATGGGCATCAACACTTTAGCGATCACCAAATAACCAAGTACATATCCCAATACGATCTGGAAATACGCCATACTTTCGTGTAACACTTTTCCTGGAACAGAAATGAAAGTCACCCCAGAAAGCGATGCACCTATCATACCAAAAGCCACTAAATACATGGACTTTGTTTGTTTCCGGTAAAAAAGTTTCTGAGTCGGTATTTCTGGATGTTAGATAGGCG
>CANHRS010000043.1 GCA_947463445.1 Flavobacteriia bacterium
AAATATTATTTTTTTAGTTTGACTTTTTTATCTTCGAATGAAGACGTAACGATTGTTCATAATTTTTCATTTTTTAATCTTGTTTTTGATTATTTATTTGTCTTATATTTGATTAAATATTAATCATAATGAAATTATTATCAAAAATTACTACAAGAACCTTGGATATTTTTCCAGTTTCTGTAGATACAGTTTTAGAGATCCCAGTTGTTTCCACAGCTATTTCGGCCGGATTTCCTTCTCCTGCGTTGGATTTTATTGATTTATCCATTGATATGAATAAACATTTGATTAAGAGACCTTCTTCTACCTTTTATGGTCGTGTTAAAGGTCAGTCTATGAAGGATGTTGGTATTACGGATGGAGATTTATTAGTAATCGATAAAAGTATCACACCTAAAAATGATCAAATTGCAGTGTGTTATGTCGATGGTGAATTTACGATCAAAAAAATTAAGTTAGAACAAGATGTGTGTTGGTTAATCCCTGCGAACGATGCGTATCAACCGATTCGTGTGACGAGTCAAAATGATTTTTTAATTTGGGGAATTGTTACCCATGTAATTAAAGCTTTTTAATGTTTGCTTTAATTGATTGTAATAATTTTTATGCATCGTGTGAGCGTGTGTTTCGACCAGAGTTGGTAGGAAAACCAATTGTAGTTTTGTCGAATAACGACGGAGCAGTTATCGCGCGTAGCAACGAGGCGAAAGTCTTAGGAGTTCCTATGGGAGCGATTGCTTTTGAATACGAATCCTTTTTTCTCAAAAATAATATACATGTTTTTTCAGCCAATTTTGCGTTGTATGGAGATATGAGTAGTAGGGTAATGAATCTCCTTGGTGAATATAGTCCAGATATCGAAATTTATAGTATTGATGAAGCATTTTTGAAGTTAAAAGGGTTTGATTATGTGGATTTAGATGCGTATGGAAAGGATATGCAACGACGAGTAACGAAATGGACGGGGATTCCAATTAGTGTAGGAATTGCACCTACTAAAGCACTTTCGAAAGTCGCAAATCGCATCGCTAAAAAATACCCAGACAGGACAGGAAGTTCGTATGTGATAGATTCGGAAGAAAAACGATTGAAAGCGTTGAAATGGTTACAGGTCGAAGATGTGTGGGGGATAGGTAGACAACATACAACACGTCTAAAATCCTATGGTGTACGAACAGCATTTGAGTTCACTCAATTGAATGATGCATGGATACGTCGTAATATGAGTGTGGTGGAGTTACGTTTAAAACACGATTTATCAGGTGTAGTTACGTTGGATCTAGAAAAAGTGAAGCCGCGAAAAAACATTGCAACAACGCGTTCGTTTGAACGAAACCTAGTACATTTTAGTGATGTTCAAGAACGAGTAACCACTTTTGCTGTTGCGTGTGCGGAGAAACTTCGTAGGCAAAACGATTGTTGTAATTCTTTACTAGTGTTTTTGAGAACAAATACACATAGACAAGAATTAGAGCAGTATTCTAATAGTACCGTTGTAAAGTTTCCTTTTGCAACGAACTCGAGTATTGAATTAGTTAAGTTTGCGACAGAAGGGCTTAAACGTATTTTTAGACAAGGATATCAATACAAAAAAGCAGGTGTTGTCATTTTAGATTTTAAACCTGAAAATGAAATTCAATTAAATTTATTTGAAAATAGTAATCCTAAACACATTGCATTAATGAAAACAATGGATGTAATAAATCATTGTTATGGTCAACAAAAAGTTAGATTAGCTAGTCAGGATCAAAAACGTGTATGGAAAATGAAACAAGAGCGACTTTCTCCGAGGTATACAACCAGTTTACAAGATATTATTGTGGTTAAAGCGTGACTTGAAATAAGTTTTACAACATGGAACTTATACTTGTCTTGATTTATACATATAGCTTCTAAATATTTTACCTAGCGTTACCACTAATAGTACCAATGCACCTGCACCAAAGGTTCTACCAATTAAATCCCCGTTATTTGCATAAAACGTTTTTTCTTGGTTGCGTTTTAATGTCCCGCGTAAACTTGTTTCTTTCCACCAAGATGTTTCGGATAAAATATCACCACGTTGGTTGATAAAACAGGAGATTCCTGTGTTGGCAGAGCGTGCGACAGATTTTCTATTTTCAATTGCACGTAATTGAGAAAAAGCACGATGTTGTTTATAACCAGGAGTATTTCCCCACCAACCATCATTTGTTATGATGAATAATAATTCAGCACCTTTACGGCATTGCTCAGCAACAAAACTACCATAAAGCGATTCGTAACAGACAATAGGCGCAATTTTCATTCCTTTTGTGTGGAATACTTGCGCATAATCTTCAATTCCTAATGTGCCAGATGCTCCACCATTATCAATGGAAAGCTGTTCTAAAGCAGGAAAAATATTTGAAAAAGGAACTTTTTCAACACCGAGTACAAGTTTTGATTTATGTAAAAAACGAGGTTTATCATGTTGGTCAATTAACATGGAAGAATTGTAATATTCTTCATAGCCAGGTCCACCTTGAATTTTTCTAGATGCACGGGAATGTTTGTCTTTAAAAAATTTACTTGTTGATGCTCCAATTAATAAGGAGGAATTATTCCACTTAGCCTTACGTTCTACCAAATAATGATAGTGAATGATACGCTCCACTTCATCTTCGTAAAAATTAAAAGGAAGTGCGGTTTCAGGCGCTAGTACAAATTCCGTTTTTGGAGTAATTAAGGAGTCTGCTAAATCGCAAATTCGATCGAGTTGATTTTCGATACTTCCAGTGAATTTTTCATTGTAAGGATCTACATTAGGTTGAGTAACAATTATTTCAGTATTTTTTCCAATTTGATCATAACTGTAATATTGGATAAGCGAAAATACAATTGGAAAAATAAGAATCGCCGCCAAAAATAAAAGTATGTTACGTTGAGATCTGAAAGATTTTTTTTGGAAATAAAGATGTTTTACCAAAAGGAAAACTACTAGATTTACAAGTAAAATCCAGAAAGATCCACCTAAAACTCCTGAAATAGAATACCATTGTATAAGTTTAGGGGAAGAGGCAAATACATTCCCAAAGTTTAACCAAGGCCAAGAAAGTTCCCATTCATAATGAATGTATTCAAAACCAATCCAAAATAATATAAATGCAATATATCCTTCACGTATCCCAACTCGTTTTTTTGTAATATGAAATAACTGAAATACAGCAGCCATAATCAAAGAGTTTAGAAAAAAGGCTAAAATTGCGCCGCCAGCACTTGCATTCCAAATCCACCATGTTGTACCAAGATTATAAAGGAAAAAAGTGATGTAACTATGAATGAAAAGTTTAGAAGATTTATATTGATTACTAAAAATAGAATCTTCGATAAGTAATAATGGTGCCAAACCAAGAAAAGCCAAGAAAGGGATACTTCCGGTAAATGGAAAAGATAAGATTAGAATAATACCTGCAGATATACTTAAGGTAAATCTTTGATTTTTTGTTAATTGTATCATTTATTGTCCAATTTATATTGAATAATTAAATTTTCACCTTTCGTGGTAATGATAATTCCTTCCGGTGTTTCCGAAAGACAAAATACCTCCTGGCCTTCAAATTCAGTGTTTGTAATCTTTTTACCTTGCGTAGTGTATACATAGATAGTGTTTTCAATGTTGTCTAAAAAACCAACAATAGAGCTTCCGTCTTCTAATTTCAATACTTGATAATAGGAAATATTCGAAGTTGGTAAGTTTACCGTTCCTATTTCTTTCCCTGCAGCATCGATGATATGGAATTTTTTATCACTTAGAAAAGAGATGGCGTTTCGTGTATTCCCCTTGATTGTTTGTAATGATTGAATGTTAGGATAGCTTCCTAAAGTAGATTTTTTTCCGTTGAAATCATTGCGAATTAATTTTCTTTTTTCTGGGTAAAAGAAAGCTGGTGTAGTTTCTGTTGCGCAAAACACAGTTTTTTCATTTAATGTTGAAAATGAATTGTACGAAGAAAGATTATCAAGTTGGAGTAATTGTCCTCCATTATTACCAGAAATCACAGCGAAATTTTGTTTGTCATTTTTAAATACAAATGGTGCTTTAGCGTTAGGTGTGATAGATAATTTTTTCGATTTTAAACGTTTTCCTTGACCGTTATACTTAGTAACAGTATTATTAGTACTAACATAAATTAAATTTTTTCCTTTTTTTCCATCGAAAAATACGGCTTCGGAGCAAGGTTTGTTTTTTAGAAGAATTGGGAAACCTTTATAGTTATTCCCATTTAAATCGAATAGATATATTTTGTTACTAGTAGTGAAAAAAAGTTGGGAATCTGCATTGTTTAGTAAATCTTCACAAACAGGAGATCCTAGTAAAGTGCCTTGGTATGATTTATCCCAAAGTTTTTTCCCATTTTGTATACCAAATACATTGTTGTCTGTGAAACAAATTTGCATTGAGCTTGCATTTAAAATGTACCTAATGTTTTGTGAAATAGGTAAAGTAAAAGTGTTTTCTTTTTCTGTTTCTAATTCTTTTGTATTAGTTATAAATTGTGATTTACTAACTGTAATAAGTTTATTGTTTGTAATACTTTTGGTAAACTTTTTATCTTCTGTAATCTGACGTTCACAAACTTCAGACGGTAAATTTAGATAAATTAATTTTTTAGCTTTTTCAGATAAAGCAAGAGTTCTGCCAGTTTCGTAGTATGCTAATACTTGATTAACAGTTTCAGCATTTTCAGCAATAACGACTTTGTCTTCTATGTATTTTATAAAAAATGAACCAGTTGTTTTTTGTGGAAATTGACTTGAAATTTTAATCCCTGCATATTCACTTCTACTTCCGGATACTAATTCTTCTTCTTCCGTTTCTTCATTCAATAATTCAAATGGATCTGTAGTTAACTTAAAATCCGAGATTAAAACTTTTACACCGTCAATCTCAAAGGTTACATAACCTTTATCACACCATTGATATAATAAATCTTGTTTTTTAAGATTTTTAGAGGATAAAGCATAGTTTTTAGTTTGGAAATGGTAATTTGATAAGCCTTTTGGTAATACGGATGCGAAAAGTTCAAAATCATTGACTTTATCTGATGCTTTTAAAGATTGATAGTTACTTTGAAAAAAAGTAGTCGTATTTTCTTTACAATAAATATCTTGACTGTATGGGTTAGAGCTTAGGTGTACAATATTGCAACTAGCCATTTTATCCCAAATTGGCCAATTCATTTTTTCCCAATAGTTTGTAGAAATAGTTTCTTTTCCTATTATCAATAAATTATTAGAATAGGAAGCAACAAAACCATTTTCAAGAAGGTACATTTCAGCATTTGCTTTGTATCTAATTTTTTTATGTTTGAGATATCGTTGAATTGATAGTGGATTCCAATCGGTAGAAAGTTCAATGACTATTCTATTACGTAGCGAGGAAATAAAAACTCTTTCTGAATAGATAGAAGAGCTTGTAATCTTTTGTATTAGTTTACTTTGGTTGTTGGGATAACTAAACGAAGTTACTTTAATGTCTGTTTCGTTTAGGTTATTTATGATTAAAACGTCACCATCTTTTTTATTGAAAATAGATTCAGCTGAAATTGTATCTTGATTATGAATGAGTTGATAGCCAAAAAATAAAATGCAACAAAAGCTAAAGAAGCTTGCAAAAATAAAAAAAACGCGACTTATCATACTTTGTAAATAAAACTTAAAATTAAAGAAAATCTGCCTATTGAAGAAGTAATTTAAGTTACAAATCTAATTTTGTTTGTATAGAAGCTTTGACATTGAATGTCTTACGGTGAAATGGCGTAGAACCATGTATTTCAATGGCTTTTCGGTGATCATTTGTAGGGTAACCTTTGTTTTTTTTCCAGTGATATTCTGGATGTTTCAATTCTAATTCTTCCATAAAATCATCCCGATATGTTTTTGCTAAAATGGAAGCTGCTGCTATCGATAAATATTTCGCGTCACCTTTCACAATACAAATATGCGGTATTTCATGTTTTTGGAATCGATTCCCATCAATAAGTAATAGTTCAGGTCTGACTTTAAGTTGGTCAACTGCTTGATGCATTGCTAAAAAACTAGCGTTTAGTATATTTATTTCGTCAATTTTTTGATGGTCTACATAAGATACTGCATAGGATAAAGCTTCTTTCTCAATTATAATACGTAATTCTTTTCGTTTTTTTTCGGAAAGTTGTTTGGAGTCATTAAGCCATTCATGTTTAAAATCATGTGGTAAAACAACAGCAGCAGCTACAACAGGTCCAGCAAGACACCCACGTCCAGCTTCATCACAGCCAGCTTCAATAGTATTTATTTGGTGATAGGATAGGAGCATGGGTCTAAAATCAAAAAAGCCTTAGATTTCTCTAAGGCTTTCATTTCAGTGGGAGATGAGGGGCTCGAACCCCCGACCCCCTGCTTGTAAGGCAGGTGCTCTGAACCAACTGAGCTAATCTCCCGTTTTCAAACAGCGTTTCTGTTTTGTGTGTGCAAATATAAGCAACTTTTTTATTTCTGCAAGCGATTTAAAGAAAAAAGTTTAATAAAATCACTAATTAAAAAAAAACTTCCTGTAATTAAAAGTGTATCCTCTTCATTTACAATTGTTTTTGTATAGATGATTGTTTCAGCTAAAGAATCAAAAAAAAGTATATTTAAATTTGATTGACTACTTTTTTCGATTAATTCTTGTTTAGTGCAACTTCGATTACTTGAAAAAACGGTGAAATAATAGGAAGCATTTGTTGGAAATAGCGCTAATATGTCATTTAGATTTTTATCCGAACTAGCACCGAAAATGATGTGTAACCTGCCTTTTTCTATTTTTTTTAGTAGTTCAAACGATTTTTTTATCCCTGCTTCGTTGTGCGACACATCAATAATTGTTTGAGGATTTTGTTGTATTACTTGAAACCTTCCGATGAAATTTCTGTTTTTTATTAAATTATTTATTCCATTTGTAATATGCTTATCCGAAATTATAAATCCAAGGGAATTTAATTGTTTTATACAGCACTTAACTGTTCTTTCGTTTATTGTTTTATAATCATTCGACTCTTCTAATTCAAATTCTTCATATGCCAAATGAATAGTAGAATTTGAACGAATTGCTTTTTCTATGAAAATCTGCTTTGTCTCTGGGTGAAATTCACCGATTACGACAGGAACATTCTTTTTTATAATGCCTGCTTTTTCAAATGCTATTTTAGGTAATGTATCACCTAATAAATCTGTATGATCTAAACTAATGTTTGTAATGACGGATAAAATAGGAGTGATAATATTAGTTGCATCTAGTCGACCACCTAAACCTGTTTCAATAACACATATATCGCAACTTGTTTCGATGAAATGTTTCAAAGCCATGGCAAAGGTGATTTCAAAAAAGGAAGGTTCGAAACTTAGATTTTGTTCTTGCACTAACTTACAAAAAGACATTACATGACCCTCAGGTATTAATGTATCGTTAATTGCAATCCGTTCTCGAAAGTCAATAAGATGAGGTGATGTGAAAGTTCCAACCTTATATCCAGCTTCCATGAGTATGGAAGAAAGCATATTCGAAGTAGAGCCTTTTCCATTTGTTCCTGCAACGTGAATATACTTTAGATGACTATGATTAATCTGAAGTATTTCACAAAGTTGTTCTATGTTACCTAAATTAGGTTTGTAAGCAGATTTTCCTATGTTTTGATAGGAGGGAAATTGTTGAAATAACCAATCGATTGCTTCTGAGTATTGCATTAAGATGCTTTTACGCTAATCGTTATTTTTTGTGTTTGTGGTTTTGTACCGGGCATTTTATTAAATCTAACTGATGATTTTACATTTGCTATGTATTGATTAATTATACGAGCATCCGTAATTGTTGATTCACCGTTAATGTTATTTGCTTTCACAACAGTTCCCTCTGCATTAATGGTAACCATTAAAACAACAATTCCTGAATAATTTGATTCAACAGGTGCTGGGTCGCTTAAACGCTGACGAGGTTCTCTACGTGTTTGACCACTACCATTACCTTTGCCTCCTGTTCCGTCACCATCACTATTATCCTTACCAAAAGGTCCATCACCACCTCTTCCAGCTCCTTTTTCGCCTCCTGAACCACCACTTCCAAATGGATTTGGTGATTTTGCAGTTGAGCTAGATGTATTTGTGTTGTTGTTAGCTGTATTATTGTTTTCCGATTTCCCTGAGAATACTTGATTATCTGGGTTGTTTGTTTGTGTAAGTATTTCCTCTGTTTGTTCTTGTGGGTCTTCAATTTTGTGATTTGACGCGCTACCACCTTCCATACCTGCACTACCTCCGTTGTCGGTTACTTCAACGTTTGTTCGTTCAACTATAAATTCTTCAATCACTTCGTCGGATCTCAAAGGGGGTAAATCAACTGGTAGAGGAGGAGAAATAGTGAATTTAATTAAAATGGTTACAACAATAAATAACGTGATTGAACCAATAGAGCTAAAAAGCGCTATTTTTCTATCTTTTTTAGATTCGTTATTTTGTATGTTCAAGGTAATCATCTTTCTACAAATATTTTGTTTATGCTGTAGCTTTTGTGGCAATAATCATTTTTAAATTGTTATCTAATCCAATACGAAGTATATCCACTAATTCTTGTACTTGAGAATCAAAAGGAATACGCACCACTACTGAATTATCTCCAAGTTTTTTTGTTTCAACAACTAAAACTCCTTCAATTTCACTAAAAGCTACTTCTTTTTTATCTACAAAATATTTTTTATCCTGGGTGATTGTTAAACTTACATGTTGCTTGTTCGTCTTTTCGTTTGCTTTAGATTCAGGAAGCGGAACTTTAATTACATTAGGATTTGCTAATGTTGATATAATTAAGAAAAACAACAACAAAAAGAACATGATGTCACTTAATGCAGAAGTAGCTACCTCTGCATGGAATCTTCTATTTCGCTTAATTGCCATTGCTTGGACGTTGAATTAAGTTGATAAACTCTAAATTCATTTTTTGTACTTGCAATGTATATTTATCAATCATTCCAAGTAAAATATGGTAAATTGCATAAGCAATAATACCAACAACTAATCCTGATCCAGAACTGATCATTTTTTCATATAAACCACCAGAAATGTTACCAATGGATACATTTTCTGTGATAGAAATTTTGTAGAAAATCTTGATAACTCCAGAAATAGTTCCAATGAACCCTAATGTTGGTGCAACACCCGCAATTAGTCCTAAATGACCTAGTTTACTTTCCATTTTACCAATTTCAATGTTTACTACCTTTTCCATGTTGGATTCTACCTCACTGATTGGCTTTCCAATAGTTAAGACACCTTCTTTTAAAACACTACCATAAGCAGTTGCATCTCTAGAAACTGTTTCTTCAACTGGTTTTAAGTTACCTGCTTGTAAATTTGTTTTTATTTCCGATAACAATTGATTGTTGTATTTCGACATTCTAGAAATGTATCTGAATTTCTCAACTGCAAAAAAGATCGTGTATCCTAATAAGATTGCAATTGGTATTAAAAAAACTCCACCTTTCATTACAAAATCAAAAGCAGATATCTCTTCAGTTAGTTTAACAGCGTTTTCAGGTGTAGCTCCAGTTGAAGCAATATCTCCTTGAGAAAAAAGTAAAGTGGTAGTTAAGACGCTACCAAGAATAAGAAAAGTTTTTTGTGAGATTTTCATAATGAATCATATTTAAGCGTAAAATTAAACATAGAGTAGCCAATTGATTTTATAGCTATCTATTAATATCCACAACAAAATGTTAATTGAGGACAGTGTTTTACATTTTACTGATTCAGCAGAAAAAAGATAGCGCCAGATATATATCCGATAAACGCTAGTAAGGTGATATTTTTAAGATACCAGCCAAAACTTATTTTCTCCATCCCCATTGCAACAACTCCTGCTGCAGAACCAATAATTAAAATACTTCCACCGGTTCCTGCGCAATAGGCAATGTAGTGCCAAACAGATGCGTCTATTGGATTTGAAAACATGCCAATACTTGCGGCTACTAAAGGTACATTGTCAATAATTGCAGAACCTATACCTAATAAAGTAACAAATGTATATTCTGGTATAATTGCACGAATATTTTCTCCAAACTTAAAAATTAGACCTAGAGATTCCATTGCGGCAACGGTCATTAATATACCTAGAAAAAACAGGATGGAAGGTAATTCAATTTTAGAAAGTGCTCTTAAGGTAGGTCCATGGCTTATAGTGGATTTATCGCTACCCCCATAGGTGAATTTAATTTGTCGATGACTAAAAAATTCTGCGATACAAGCGAAAATTGCTAAAGAAAACATCATACCAATGTAAGGAGGAAGATGCGTAAATGTTTTGAATATTGGTACAAACACAATGGCGGTTAATCCTAAGGTAAACATAATACCAGCATATTTTGGATTCTTTTCATTCGATTTAATCGCTACAAATTCATCTTTAAAAGCAGGTAGAAATGAAGCAATACTTAATGGTACTAATATATTAAGAAGGGAAGGTATACCTAATAAGATACATAATTTTATAGTTGAAACTTTATTCGCCATCCAAAGCATCGTAGTTGTAACATCTCCAATAGGAGTCCATGCACCACCCGCATTTGCTGCGATAATAATAAATCCAGCAAACCACATTCTATCTTTACTTTCTGGAATTATTTTTCTAAGAATAGCTATTAATACTATAGTCGCTGTTAAATTATCAATGATTGAGGAAAGAAAAAATGCTAATGTGGAGATAATCCACAATAAAATTATCTTTCTTTTTGTTTTGATTAACGTATTAATTACTGAAAAACCTTCGAAATGATCAATCATTTCTACTATAGCCATTGCTCCCATGAGGAAGATTAGTATTTCAGCTGTTTTTCCGAAATGATGAAGAAGGGTCTCTTCTAGAAGATGGTTTCTATTTCCAAGTTCTAAGCCAAAAATTAGTTTGGCTTTTGTTGGGTCAAACCAAGTTGTAATATTTTGAATACCAAAAGCAATTGCAGTCCAGCACAAAGCCATCATTAATAAGGCGGGTATAAGCTTGTCGATTTTGAGCGTATGCTCCATCGTAATTGCTATATATCCTAAGATGAATGTGAGGACTACAAATACTTCCATATATATGTTACACTAACTGCTTTAAAGCGATTTCAAAGGCAGTTTTTGCAATATGTGTTTTGTTTGAATTTACTTTGTGTGCATTTTCTAGGGCAACTTTGATTGTATTACTAATATCCTCAAAAATTCCTTTATCGGTAATTGCTTTTAAGTCATTACTCATTAAATAAGCAAATACACGTGCCATTCCACAATTAGAAATAAAATCAGGAATTACAGCTATTTTAGAATCTGCATGTTCCGCAATAGGTCCGAAGAAAATTTGTGGATCTGCAAAAGGAACGTTAGCTCCTGCAGCAATAACCTCTACTCCAGCTGTTATCATTCTATTTAATTGGTCTTCTGTAATTAAACGAGATGCAGCACAAGGAATAAATACGTCTGCTTTTAAATCCCAAACTTTAGCATTGATTTCCTCGTAGGATAATAAGTTAGGGTGAACTAATTCATTTCCGTTTTTGTTTAAGAATAAATCCTTAATTTCTTCGAAAGAAAAACCATTTTCATTGATTAAACCACCAACTCTATCAATAATACCAACAACTATTGCACCTTGTTGGGCTAAATAATAAGCTCCTGCAGATCCTACATTTCCCCAACCTTGAACAATAACTTTTTTTCCAGCAACAGAACCTCCCCAAATTGAATAGAAATGTTTTACTGATTCAGCAACTCCATATCCGGTTATCATGTCTGCAACAACGTATTTACGTTCAATAGAAGGTGTAAAAGTTTCATCTTCAATTACTTTTAATACACCGTTTCTTAATTGACCGATACGATTAATTTTTTGCGCTTCACGTGGTTGGAAATGTCCGTTAAAAACTCCTTCTTGTGGATGCCAAACACCACAATCTTCAGTCATTGGAATAACTTCGTGAATTTCATCTACGTTTAAGTCACCTCCAGTACCATAGTAATGTTTTAATAACGGAGTAACAGCAGAATACCATCTTCTTAATACTCCTTCTTTTCTTGGATCTTTTGGATCGAAGTTAATTCCAGATTTAGCTCCTCCAATAGCAGGACCTGCAACTGTAAATTTAACTTCCATTGTTTTTGCTAAAGACTCCACTTCTCTTTTATCTAATCCATAGCGCATTCTTGTTCCTCCACCAGCTGCGCCTCCACGAAGTGAGTTTATTACAACCCAACCTTCTGCTTCTGTTTCAGCATCTTTCCATTCAAAAACGATTTCTGGTCTTTTATTTTCAAATTTTTCTAATAATTCTTTCATTTTCTATGTTTTGATTGTTTTATTTTCGTGCCACAAAAGTAATAAATTTTATCAATGTATTACTTGATTTTTCTAGTTAGGTAGGTGTAAAACACCACTACATGAATTTCTAATTGCTCCTGTTACATCTTGTAGACAATTTGCTTGTTTTTCTAAATATAGTGCGCCTAAGAAGCCGAAGATTATAGCCTCTTTGAATTCAATAATTTTATTAGTAGGAATGATTATCTGACCGTTAAAATTAGCAGAGATACATGATATAAGATGTTTATTGTGTGCTCCTCCTCCTGTAATTAATAATTTTTTTATTTTTTGCTGTGTAGTTATTTTACCTATTTGCATACCAATATGTTCGCAAATCGTAGCTAGTTTATTGGCAATTGAATCGTTACAGTCATCTAGCACCGGAGAAAAGCATGCATGTATCCATTCTATGCCTAATGATTTTGGTGGATTTTGTTTGTAGAAATCCAAATCATTTAATGTTTCAAGTAATGGAATATTTACTTTGCCGGAAGCTGCAATTTCTCCCTGATTGTCATACGGTTTTCCTATCGTATTTATTAGTAAATTCAATGGCAAGTTCCCCGGACAAATATCATAGGCATGAATTTTTTGCTTTCTAAAATAAGATATATTAGTTATTCCGCCGATATTTAGAAAACCATCGGCTATAGATCTAAATAATTGAAAATCTCCAACAGGTACTAATGGAGCGCCTTGACCTCCAAGTAATACATCTTTTGTTCTGAAATCATTAATTACCGGAAGATTTGTTACCAAAGATATATTTGTTCCGCAACCAATTTGATAGGTAAATCCTTTTTCCGGTTGATGAAAGATTGTATGACCATGGGATGCAATAGCGTCTATGTTTTTTTTGTTTATTGAAAATTCCTCTAGAAATAGTAAGACAGATTCTCCAAAAAGTTTTCCTAATTTTTTATCTAGTTGAATTAATTCGGCAGCTGAAAGTTGTGTAGCGTTTTTTAGTGTTGCAGAATCCTTATCAGAGTAATTATACGTTTTACAGAACAGTAATTCAAAACGCCATGTGTTTTCCTCCCAAATATATTCTGTGCACGTTATATCAATACCATCTAACGAAGTGCCAGACATTATTCCAATAATAATATAGTTAGATTTCATATAAATAAGTCTAGATCATGAATTGAAATACAAATAAACGGATAAAATCAAAAATTATACTCTAAATTTGTTTGTATAAAATATTGTCAATATGAATTTTGAATTAACAGAAGAGCAGATAGCGGTGAGAGATGCTGCAAGAAATTTCGCACAAAACATTTTAAAACCAGGTGTAATTGAGCGTGATAACAATCAAAAAGTTGCACACGAGGAATTGAAACAGTTGGGAGAATTAGGTTTTATGGGTATGATGGTTGATCCAGCGTATGGTGGAGGTGGTATGGATACGATATCCTATGCTTTAGCAATCGAAGAAATATCCAAAGTGGATGCTTCTGTTTCCGTTTGTTTATCTGTCAATAATTCATTGGTATGTTATGGTATTGATAAATTCGGGACCGATGAACAAAAACAAAAATATTTAGTTCCATTAGCTACTGGAGAAAAAATTGGTGCATTTTGTTTATCTGAACCTGAGGCTGGTTCGGATGCAACTTCTCAAAGAACCACTGCGATAGATATGGGCGATCATTATTTATTAAATGGTACGAAAAATTGGATTACAAATGGTTCTACTGCATCTATTTATTTAGTAATAGCGCAAACAGATGTAGCAGCAGGTCATAAAGGGATTAATGTGCTTATAGTTGAGCGTGGCATGGAAGGATTCATTGTTGGAGCAAAAGAAGATAAAATGGGAATACGAGGAAGCGATACCCATACTTTAATGTTTAACGATGTAAAAGTTCCAAAAGAAAATAGAATAGGGGAAGATGGTTTTGGATTTAAGTTTGCCATGAAAACACTATCTGGTGGACGTATAGGAATTGCAGCTCAAGCTCTAGGAATTGCAGGTGGAGCGTATGAATTAGCATTAGCGTATTCGAAAGAACGAAAAGCATTTGGAAAAGAAATTTCGCAACACCAAGCTATAGCATTTAAATTAGCGGATATGGCTACTGAAATTGAAGCAGCAAGACTGTTAGTGATGAAAGCTGCAAATGATAAAGATACTGGTAAAAATTATGACCAATCTGGCGCAATGGCTAAGCTATATGCATCAAAAGTTGCTATGGAACAAACAACAGAAGCTGTTCAAATTCATGGTGGTTATGGCTTTGTAAAAGAGTATCATGTTGAGCGCTTAATGCGTGATGCAAAAATCACGCAAATTTATGAAGGTACTTCAGAAGTACAAAAAATTGTTATTTCTAGAGGTATTTTAGCATAATTGTAGTTAAATAATTATTCATAAAAAAAGGCGCATTTATTTTGCGCCTTTTTTTATAAATATTCCACCACATCTTCTAATCCTATTCCCCTGGAGGCTTTTAATAAAATTAATGTGCTTTTTGGTGAATTTGTTTTTAAATATTCAATCAGGGCTAATTTGGATTCGAAAAACAAACAATTTTCAATTTGATTTTTTTCGCTGTAAAACAGATTGCCTACAAAATAACAGTTTAATTTTTTTGATTCTATAGTGTTAATAATCTCTTTATGTTCCGATTTTGAATCACTACCTAATTCAAACATATCGCCTAGGATTAACAATTTATTAAGATGTTCCATTTCTCCAAAACTCTCAATTGCATTTTTCATGCTACTTGGATTTGCATTATATGCATCTAATATTAGGGTGTTTTTTTTTGTTTGTTGAATTTGTGAACGGTTGTTAGTTGGGAAATAACTTGTTATTGCTTCTGATATTTTTTCATTTTCAACTTCAAAATATTTTCCAATCGAAATTGCAGCAACAAAATTAGTGAAGTTATATTTACCAATCATTTTCGTTTCTAATTCTCCGGATGAGTAATCTTTACTTTTCCAACGCATGCAAACGAAAGGGGTCATCCTAATAAGTGAACAATCTAAATGATTGGAGTAGGGTATATTTTGTGTTTTATAAGGTAAAATGGATTTAAGTAATTCGTCGGAGTCATTATAAAAAATAATAGTATTATTATTTTCAGCATATTTATACATTTCACCTTTCGTATTAATCACACCAGTATATGATCCAAACCCTTCTAAGTGTGCTTTACCAATATTTGTTATTATACAATGTGTTGGTTCTGCAATTTCAACTAATTCTTTTATGTCTCCAGGTTTATTAGCACCCATTTCTATGATTGCTAATTCATGCTGTTGTGTTAATTGAAGAAGTGTTAGTGGTACTCCAATGTGATTATTTAGATTACCTTTTGTTGCATGTACATTATATTTTTGTTTTAGTACATGAAAAATTAGTTCCTTACTTGTTGTTTTCCCATTACTTCCAGTTATTCCTAAAATTGGGAAATTAAATTTTTTACGGTGATAGTTTGCTAATTTTTGTAAGTATATTAGACTGTTTTCAACGATATATACATTTTCAATATTTTGATTTTTTATGTCATCACTAATTACATATTTAGCACCTTTTTTTAATGCATCTTTAGCATAATCATTACCATTAAAATTAGCTCCTGATAAACATACAAATAATGAATCTTTTTGTATGATTCTAGTGTCTATACAAATACCTGAGGTATTGTAAAAAAGTTCAAATTCCATATTCTTAAGCATAAAAAAACCCACCTTATAGATGGGTTTAATTTTTACATTTTATTTATTTTCCTTTTTTTCTTGCCTTAGCATTCTCTTCTTGAGATTGTAAACTCATAGACCCTCCTAATCTATCCATTGCACATCTAAATCCTAATGTAGAAAGTGACTGGTCTTCATCTAAGTATCTTCTAGTTCCCCCACCTAACCAATATGCCCTATCTCTCCAAGAACCACCTTTGAATACACGTGATTTATCAGATACTAAAGTTGTTGGCCAAGATACAGTAGTCTTACTTTCTTCTGTGTATCCTTTTTTGATTTCATTACCATCCAGTGAATATTGTTCATGTTGGCTTTGGTACATAATTAAATTCGGATCACGTGTAGCTTGATTTATAGCGTTTTTACGGCTATTATTATCATAGTAGATAGAACTTTCAATATCACCATCCATATAATCTACATAATCATCACGTCTATAATTTAATCGACCAATATTTTCTTCTTCAGTTACAGCTCTATATTTTAATTTACCTGGTGTATTCATTACATAAGCTCCAAATCCATCTCGTAACAATGTAATAACTTCAAAGTCATATTCTTGTTCAGGTCCTTTACGTAAACTTTCACCGAATATTTCTCCAAATATTTTTGTTTGTATATGATTGGATGCCTCAATATCATATTTGTCATTTTTTAATTTTATTGCAACATCAAGTTCGGCACTAATTCTTTTAATTATTCCTAGCTCAACAGTATCTTTTTCACTATTGTGTGATAAGTATATTGGGTCTGGTGCATAACCTGTTTTAACCGGGTTACGTGATTCATTTCTTTTCATTATCCCACTAGGTAGTGCGGAATCTGATATGTCGTGCATTTTAGCCGCAATTCTTTGATATCTTACTCTTTCAAATTCATTTAGATATTCTTTCATTCCATGTGCATCATACATGATTTGTCCGTTTTTAGCAGCAATAGATCCTTCGTTATTTAATATTTTAGTAGTAAATACATTACCTCTGAAAGGTCTAAACTCATCAAAATCTTCAGAAGATAATGGTCTGTATACATCCATAACCCATTCTGAAACATTACCAGCCATGTTGTATAAACCGAAATCATTTGGCCAATAATCATCTACACGTCCAGTACAATCATTTCCATCGTTTAAATGACCTGAAACTCCCATAAAATCACCTTTTCCACGAACAAAGTTAGCTCTAACTACACCTCTAAATTCTTCATTGTCATTTCTAACCCAGTGACCATCCCAAGGATATATTCTTCTTTCTGTATAGTTTTCTTGTCCAGCATCTAAATTGCCAACTAAACCATAAGATGCAAATTCCCATTCAGCTTCAGTTGGTAGACGATATCTTGGCAACAAGAATCCATCTTCCATTCTTACTTTTCGAATACCTTCGGTATTACTTGGATTTAAATCTGGTATTGTTGCTCCACCTTCATGTTGGCCTGAAAGATAAGCTTCTGTGTTAAACGTATTTTCACCAGTAGCCTCCACATTAAAACCATCTAATACACCTTCTCTAACCAAAATAAATTCATTAACTCTATCAGTTCTCCATTTACAATAATCAGATGCTTGTAACCAAGAAACACCAACTACTGGATAATCTCTGTATGCAGGATGTCTTAAATAATAATCAACAAATTTCTCATTGAATCCTAAAGGAGACCTCCAACATAAAGTATCAGGTAAAGCATTTTTATATACCATTGGGAACTCAGCACTATAGGCTCTACTAATCCAATATAGATATTCTACCCAATGAAAGTTAGTAACCTCAGTTTGGTCCATATAAAAAGTAGATACAGACACACGAGCAGTACGATTATTCCAATCATACATAACATCTTGTTCTGATTTACCCATTGTAAATGTACCACCTTCGATAAAAACTAATCCAGGTCCAGTTTCTTGTTCAAAGTTAGTAGTACGTTCAAATCCACCATTTGAAGAATCGTTATAATCCCAACTTGTAGCATTTGATGATTCTTTTGCACACGATTGCATTAATGCAATTGTTAGAATTGATAGGCTAATTAAGTGATATAGCTTCATGATTTCAAGTGTTTAATCATTATTTATTATACAAATATATTATGTTTAACGTAAATTTCGCTAAAAGTTACGTTTTGAACTTTATTTTTTTAAAATGAAGGACAAGATAAACTTCTAAATGCAGTTGGTTTTTCTCCACAACTTAAATTAAAGCCCATGGAAACTTCGTGTGAACCATAAGAAGTACCATTATTCAGTTTTGAAACTGTAATATCATAACTGTATCCAACTCTAAATGATTTTGTTTGTATACCAAGAGATAAAATAAATGCATCTTTATTTCTAAACCAAGCACCGAAGGTTAAATCACCATGTTTAACATAAGTTCCAATATTCATTTCCATAAAACCTTGTTGGTATTGAAATATTATATTTGGCATAAGCGAAGTTGATTTTGTACCTCTTGCTCCTTTGACTAACGAAATTGTTGCTCCTGCATGGGCAGTAATTCTCATTTTTTGTACGGAAGTTCCATTTGTTATCATGGATTCGTTAGGTTGATTAATATGATGTAATGCTAAACCGGCATAAAAGTTTTTTGAAAAACCTAAAACTCCTAATGAAGCATTAAAAAATTGTCTGCTTGCGTTTTGTAAAACGTCACCAGTGTTGTATATGAATCCTTTTCTTGGATCGATCATATCACCGAAAGTTAATTTTGTAACGTCTAGACTTTTTTGATAATATGCAGCTCTAGCCCCAAACAACATAGTGAATTTTCTATTGACTTTAAGATGATAAGAATAAATTAAACTAATCATGGATGTACTTATTGTACCTTTACCTTGTTGGTCATGTGTTGCCAAAAGTCCTAATCCACCTTTAATATTTTTAACATATTTATCATAAGAAGTACTATAGGTTATGTAATTACCGGATAAATTTGGCCATTCATTTCTATAGTTTAGACTAATTCTAGGGCATTTGTTTGACCCAGCGAATGCTGGATTTAAGTATAATGGATTGGCATAAAACTGCGTGAATGTAGGGTCTTGAGCATAAATATACTGACTTTGTGAAACCAAGAAGCACAATATTATTAGGAACTTAATTTTTCTCATTCAAACTGAAATTTATGACCAATTTTTACATTTTTTACCTGTAAATAGTCGACAATAATAGTAATTTTTTTTCTAATAACGTATTCTTCGTTGACATATTATACTTTTTTTATTAATTGTTCGTTATAGTTTTTAATTTATCGCATAGTTGTTTATGTTTGTCTTTCACTTTATGAAACCATATTATAATGGTATGTATTTACGTTTTTTGTTTTTAGTATTTCAATTGTTGCCTATTTTTTTATTTTCTCAAGTAATTAATTCGAATGAAAAAAAATATTTAACACAATCTGTTTTGTCAGATGCATCTAGTGCTTGGTACAAACTTGCAATAAATAAAGATGGTTTTTATAAATTAACGTATGAGGATTTAATTTCATTTGGTATTTCTAGAAATGAAATCACACCTGTTAGTATTCACATTTATGGTAATGCTCTAGGAGTTTTACCGGAAGAAAATTATGTTTATCTTCCAGATGACTTAGTTCAAAATTCCGTGCAATATTTCGGAATGGAAGATGGGTCTTTTGATGCGGGTGATTATATTTTGTTTTATGGTTTTGGACCAAATAAGTGGATTTATTCTAATGGTTTTTTCCAACGTAAATTACATATCTATTCAGATTTGTCTTATTATTTTATTCGTGTTTCTAGTTTTACTGTACCTAAAATTATAACTCCTACCGCCATTGTTGAACAAAAACCAAATTATACAAGTGTAGATTTTGATTATTTCACTATACATGAGGTCGAAGACACGACACTTGTAAACGGAGG
>CANHRS010000044.1 GCA_947463445.1 Flavobacteriia bacterium
AGAGTATAATCCACAACTTCAATTAGAGTTCAGTTCTGCTTGATTAAGGGGGGGGGCTTACTTTTAAAAATCAGGAATCAACGTAGTAAAATCAATACTTCTAGGATGTAAATCGATTAATTTCTATTTTTATCGGACAGTAGTGATTTATTTTAACAAGTGAATTTTCTGTTTGTTTATTACAACTAAAAAAAATAAGTAATAATGGAAAAATAAATAGATTTAACTTCATGATTTATAAATATTTGTTAATTGCATAAAAATACTAAACAAACCTTAAATAATCTTTATAAAACAATCAATATAATAACCTCTCGCTGTATTGGATTTGTATTCCTTCACTACCCCCGCTGTGCTGGAATTGCATTCCTGCACCTACTATTCTTTATTACTTATTTTGTTCTTGGCCAATTTTCAGGATTAGAGGGAGCATATCGAAATCCCCAAATATAAATGAGTTTTAGTTCTTCATTTACTGAGAAATGTATTGCATAGGGAAACTTATGAATAATTCGAAGTCTAATTTCATCATATTTAACTTGATAAAGCGGCATTTTCTTCAAATCATTTACCGTTGACTTTGTAATTTTTATAAATCTTTTGCCTAGTTTTTGATTGATGTCACTATAATAGTTGAAAGCATCTCGAAAATCATCTTCTGCTTGCGGCAAAATAACAACATTGAATTTCTTCATTAATGACTACTTATCGAAAGAATCAATAAAATTATCCCAATTATTAAAATCTTCCGGTTTTGCCTTACTAACTCTTTCTCGCATTAGATTTTTTTCAATTTCTGAAACAATCAAATTTTCCTCACAATAAGGTTCCACCTTTACATAATTAAGGGTACTCAACAAACTCATAAGTTTAGAAACTTGGCTGGTATCACTAATATTTAAAAGTAGCTGTTGCATAATATAGACTGTTATACTAACAAATTTACAAAAAAGAATGTGTAATTACAATAGTATTATCACCTCCCCCACAACAAACTACCATCGCCATAACTCAGAAAGCGGAAGTCATTTTCCAAGGCATAATCGTACACTTTTTTCCAATCTTCGCCAATCAAGGCTGAAATCAACAATAATAAGGTACTTTCAGGTTGGTGAAAATTGGTAATTAATCCATGGATGATACGAAAAGTGTATCCTGGTGCAATGATGATTTGTGTTTTGGATAAGATGGAAGTCAGTTGATTGCGTTCTAACCAGGTTAATAAAGCTTCTAAAGCTTCTTTGGAGGTACACAATTCAGTAGTGTCATATGGCTCCCATTGCCCTACTATCAATTGATTTTGTGTGAGTTCTGGTTGAAAATAGACTTTTCTACCAATCCAATACAAACTTTCGATTGTTCGCATAGATGTTGTACCTACAGCAACTAATTTTTTATTGTCTAGTGAAATTATTAACTTTTGTATGGTGTCTATGGAAACATCCAAGTATTCTCCATGCATTTCATGCTCTCCTATCGATTCACTTTTCACAGGTTTGAATGTTCCTGCTCCTACATGTAGCGTGACCTGCGTCGTATCAATTCCTTTTTGAGCGAGTTCTTCTACGATGTTTTCGGTAAAATGAAGTCCTGCAGTTGGTGCAGCTACGGAACCTAATTCTTTCGCAAAAACGGTTTGGTAACGTTCTAAATCGCTTGCTTCCGTTTCGCGTTTCAAGTATGGTGGCAATGGAATACTTCCAAAAGCATGTAGTACCTCCGCAAAAACAACTTCTACAGGTGTCCATGACAAGGTCACATGGTAATAATCCGCTACACGTTCTTTCTCGGAAACTGTCACTTCGATGGTTTGTCCGTTCCAAGTCACTTCGCGTTTCAAGGGACCATGTTTCCAACGTTTGGCATTCCCTACATAACATTTGATTGCAATCGTTCCGGTACACCCCATCGCCATTGCAGAGTCAATCGCTTCAGAAACAGCTTCTAAATAAAATAATTCTATCACCGCACCAGTGAAGGTGTGAAACAACATACGCGCTTCGACTACCTTGGTGTTATTGAAGATTAATAAAGAATCGTTCGGTAAATACGAAGGTAGATTACGATAGGTACTTTCCTGAATTTCTCCTGCTTTGTATACGAGTAATTTGGATAAATCGCGCTCCGCCAATGGATATTTTGCGATACGTTCGTCAGGAAGATTGTAGTTGTATGCAGCAATTTGGATGTTTTTCGGATTTGGAACCATAAGTGAGTGACGAGTTAAGAGTGATGTCCCGAAAGCTTTCGGGAGACAAAAAATGTAATTTAAGCGTAAAAATAGGAAGGAAAAAACAAATAATGAATTATGAGTTATGAATTATTTTTATTGGCAGATTACAACCCTTCGACACATTTCGACAAGCTCAATGGGGGCAGCTCAGGGTAAAATTGACTAATTGCAGATTAATGATGTCAGATTCACTCAAATGGATGACTTTAAATGTGAATTATAGGTTAAAATAAAAGTATAAAAATTAAAATATTATCCTTAAAAAAAGGAAAATAATTAAATAATTAAACTTTAAAAAATGATTAAAAAGTAAAAATTAATATAAAATTAAGTTTAAATTTAAAATATAAAAGATACCTTTATAGTGAAAAATAGAGAATGAAATGAGTCGCAAACAATCCATAAAAGAGATCATACTACAACAACACAATTCTACAAAATTGGATAGACTAACTCCTCGCGATTTAGAATTACCAATCGACACGGAGAAAATCATCGTTGTGAGTGGTGTCCGAAGATGTGGAAAAACATCTTTGTTAAAACAAACGAGAAATTTGATATTGAAAAACAATGTTCCGCTCAATAAAACATTGTTTTTTAGTTTTGATGATGAACGATTAATGCTTCAGACAGAAGAATTAGACTTAATCATGCAAGCCTATCGAGAACTCTACCCAAACCACAACATGGAGGAATGTTATTTCTTTTTTGATGAAATACAAAACATCGACCATTGGGATAAATTTGTACGAAGAATTTACGACAATGAAACGCAAAATATATTCATATCTGGTTCAAACTCTAAACAATTAGGTAGTGAAATAGCAACCTCTTTACGAGGAAGAACATTGCTTTACGAACTATTTCCACTCGATTTTTCAGAATATTTAACCTTTAAGAAAATAGATAAAAATTACAAAGGAGACCGACAAAAAGCATTGATGATTCACGAATTCAACCTTTTCTTAAAACAAGGAGGTTTTCCAGAGTGTATTTCAAGAACAGAATCACAACGTAATCAAATACTCGCAGATTATTACCAAGTTTTGTTATTTAGAGATATCGTGGAGCGTTATGGTGTGACACGAATATTTGCCTTAAAATACTTCATCCAAAAACTGATGGGTAATATAAGTACACCATTTTCACTAAATAAAATATATAATGAATTAAAGTCTCAGGGAGTCAAAGTCAGCAAAGACACCCTTTACGAAATATTAGAATACATAGAAGCAGTTTATTTAGGAATCCGCTTATATAAATTTGACTATTCCGTCGTAAATCGAGAGATGGGGGATAAAAAAATCTATTCTATTGACAACGGATTATTAAGTGTTATAAGTTATCAATTCTCCGATAATCACGGAAGACTACTTGAAAATTTAGTTTTTGTTTGGTTACGTAAACTATATGGAGATTCACTTTTTTACTACAATCAAAAAACAGAATGTGATTTTATTGTTTTCGATCGCGACCAACCTATTCAAGCAATACAAGTTTGTTTTGACCTAGGTAATGCAGACACACGAAAACGAGAAATCAATGGATTGGCAGCAGCAATGGATTATTTTAACTTGAGTAAGGGAGTAATCATCACCATGGATCAAGAAGAAAAGCTAGAAAAAGATGGGAAATCAATTCGCGTTATGCCTGCTTATCAATTAATGATTGAGAATAAGAAGTTGTAAAAGCAACTATTCCATTTTTAGCAATATTAAGCCTTCATATTCCCCTAAATCGATAAAATCTTGACATGTTTTTTCATTATGGGTATGCGTGGAATAAAGTAGCTGCCAGGTCTCATCACTAGGAATAGAAATCGTTCGTTTGGCATTATTGAAATTGAGTAATATATAAATTTCTTGTTCTTCATATACCCGAATATAACCCAACACTCCGTTTTCACCTTGTTGTAAGAATGTTAAATTTCCATGCGAAAGTGCCTGAAAAGTATTTCTAAGTTTAATTAACTTTCGATAATGTATTAATAATGAATTAGATTCAATTTCTTGACCTTCTACATTGATTCGATAGAAATTACGGTTAATCGGTAACCAAGGCTTGACACTGGAGAAACCACCATAAGTTTCTCCGGACCATTGCATAGGGGTACGCGATTTGTCTCTCCCACTAAAAAAAGGCCAATATTTTTTTCCTATGGGATCTTTGATATGTTTCCTGCGAATTTTCTGATTTTGCATCCCAATTTCTTCCCCATAATAGACGAAAGGTGTACCTCGAAGTGTAAGCAGTAATATACTTGCAATGTGTGCTTTTTCTAATTTATTTCTTCCAATTCCTAGTCGGTTATAACTACGTAATAAATCATGGTTACTTAGTACGTAACTCGGCCATGCTTTTTCCGGTAAATTTCGCTCCCACGTCTCAATGCATTTGTAATATTTCTTCGCATTCCAAAAACGGAAAATCAGCGAAAAATCAAACGCTAAGTGCAATGCGTTATCCCCTTCTCCGAGGTAATTAATAACAGTCGCATTATTTCCTGGAGGTGGCGTATAAATTTCACCTACCAACATTTTATCTTCGTAAGTATCTAGTAATTGTCTTAATTTCCGAACAATTTTGATCGAAGAACCTCTATTTCTACTATATAATCGATCCTTGGTTGGTCTCCCCCATTTTATAAATGGATTATCCCGAAATTTTTCATCTTTCACAATGTAATTAATCACATCCAAACGGAATCCATCCACGCCCAAGTCTAGCCAAAATCGAATCTCCTCAAAAAATGCATGGTGTAAGTCTTTGTTTCGCCAATTTAAATCTGGTTGGTCTTTCAAAAAACTATGAAGATAATATTGTTGGGTAGCATCATCCCACTCCCAAGCACTTCCACCAAAAGCGGAACGCCAATTAGTAGGTACTTTACCATTACGCTTGTTTTTCCAGATATACCAATCTCGTTTAGGGTTATCTAGCGATGCTCTTGATTCCACAAACCAAGGATGTTCGTTGGAAGTATGATTCATCACCATATCCATTACAATTTTGATATCCTTTGCATGTGCTAGTGCTAACAGTTCTTGAAAATCTTCCATAGTACCATACGAAGGATCAATTGCCCGATAGTTTACAATGTCGTATCCATAATCTTTCATGGGAGATGCATAGATGGGAGAAAGCCAAATTGCTTTGATTCCTAATTGAACCAAATAATCAAAACGTTGAATAATCCCTCGTAAGTCGCCGACACCATCGTTATTGCTATCTTGAAAACTTCTAACGTATAAATGATACACAACCCCATGTTTCCACCAAACATAATTTTCCTTGTTCACTTCCCCCATTTCGAAATATTAACCTCTGAAGTAAAAGTAATTACCGCACATTGTAGGAACGTAGCTAGGATGTGAAGTTTTTGTTAAATCGTTGATGGAAAATTTCGGACTGATTTTTATTACCATTGATAGTATCATTTGATACTATCAACTGCAAGTCGAGCAACAAATCCAAGGTCACGTGTTTATTTATTTTTATATATTTACATAAAAAATAAAGTTATAAATCAATGAAAAACATAAATTTACACTTTGTATTTTTTCTATCAATTTTACTAGCACAACCCTTACTAGCGCAAAATTGGATTCCTTTTCAATGGTATGGAGATAGTATTGAAAATAAATATTTTGACAAATTAGCAATCGTTGTACCTGTTAAAATTGACAATCTACCATATAATTTTGGAATGCAACTTGATTTAGGCGCTATTGAAACCATGTTTTATGAAAAAAATATAAGTGAAATCCTTTCAACTCATCCATATTTAAAACAAAAAATTGATACAACTTCAACCTTTTGGATTAATAACTCAATAAATCCAATGATGAAAAATATTAATTTAAATCTTGGAAATATAGATTTAGGATTAAGAAATATAGGCTTATACAAAAACTTTGGAACGACAACAAAAATAGTTGCAACTACAGAAAAACCAATACTAATAGGAACTCTAGCCCCTGATATTTTCAAAAACAAAATACTTATAATTGACTATCCAAATAATCGACTTTCTATACAAGATTCAATTCCTAACACATTAGAAAAGGCCTCTTTTTCAAATTTTGAACAACAAAACGGGAGAATATTTATTCATTTTCAAATTAATGGTCATGATGAACGATTAATGTTCGATACTGGTTCAAGTATGTTTAGTCTAATCACTACACCTATAAGAGCTCGTAAAATAGCAAATCGTAAAACAACAGATAAATTCACCGTAAATAGCTGGGGAAAACCACTTGTTATTTATGAAAAAACAATAGATAAAGAAATTACGTTTGGCTCAAATAGAATTAACTCATCAAAAGTTTATTATTCTAAAAATTTCAACTTTAAACTACTCTATTTTATGCTTAAAATTTGGGGTATTACTGGAAATGCTAATTTTCTACATAATGTTATCATCATCGATTATAAAAATCAAAAATTTGGTGTTTATTAATTTAACAACCTAAACAATATATTTTAAAAAATTGAAATTATGAATACTGAATTCTCAACGAAACGGTACTAATCAATTTAATCACTTCTTTCTCGATTTAACTTTATACTTTTAACTTTATACTCTAAAACTAAAGTACATGTTATCCCTACGCAACGCCATCTATATCGGAAGTAAAAAACGAGCAAGTTTATACGATTTGACTATTCCTGAAAATTTTCAAGGAGATTTGATTCTTTTTATTCATGGATACAAAGGCTATAAAGACTGGGGGGCATGGAATTTAATGGAGCAAGCATTTGTAGAACAAGGCTTTGGTTTCTGTAAATTTAACTTATCACACAACGGAGGAACAACCGAAAACGGGATTGATTTTCCAGATTTAGAAGCTTTTGCAAACAACACTTATTCCAAAGAAAAAAAGGATGTTCAAGCAATACTTACCGAACTCCAAAAACACGTAAAACCGATGTCCCGTATTCATTTAATGGGACATAGTCGCGGGGGTGGTATTGCATTATTGAATGCTGCAGACGAACGTGTAACATCCGTTATCACTTTAGCTGCAATTTCCTCTGTGGCTGCAAGATTTGCAGACGAAAAAATGGTAGCAGCTTGGAAAGAAACTGGTGTTCGCTATGTTAAAAATGAACGTACAAAGCAGGACATGCCGCATTACTATAGTCAATACTTAGATTTTGTAGAATTTAAAGAGGAATTAGACATCGCAAAAGCATGTAAAAATTTAAACAAACCAAATTTGGTCATTCACGGCGATAAAGACACTTCAGTTTCCATAGAGGAAGGAGTGGAAATTGCGCAATGGACCAACTCTCCTTTATATACCATTGAAAATACAGACCATGTTTTCGGTAGTTCACACCCATGGAATCAGGAAGAATTACCAGAAGCATTGGAAGAAGTGGTTACGATAGTTAGTACATTTATTCTCAAACAACAACCTGTTAAATTGGCTGATGAAAACACGCAATTAGCAAGTCAATTGGTTTCACTAAGTAAGGTGGATGGAGAAACAAAAGAAATGGAATTGGAGTTCTTACTTCAAATATCCGAACAATTGGGGTTAAGTAAAGAAGATTTAATCGAATTGTTTGAAAAACAAATTGCGGTAACACCTCCTAAAAATGAGGTAGATCGAATCATTCAATTTTACAGATTATGTTTATTGATGTTTGTCGATCAAGAAATTCATCACGAAGAATTAAAAGCCCTTCGTAATACTGGACTTCAAATGGGCTTAAACCCTGGAGCAACGGAGGAAGTAATTAAATTAATTCAATTATATCCAGGCAAGGGAATTGCGGTTGAAAAATTGATTCAAATTTTTCAGGTAAACCATAATTGAGTTACGAGTGAAGAGTTACGAGTGAAGGACGAGATTACAATATAGAATTTAAGAGACAATGAATCGAATCGTATTAGCCTTATGTATATTCATTGCCTTTATAGGAAATGCACATACCTATTATGTTTCGAAAACTGGGAAAAATACGAATCCTGGCACGAAAATAGCACCATTTAAAACCATACAATTTGCTGTAAATAAACTAAAAGCAGGCGATATTTGTTATATTAGAAATGGTATCTATCGCGAACAAATTCAATTCAAAAATTCTGGTAAACAAAACAAACCAATTATTCTAAGAAATTTCCCTAGAGAAAAAGTAACAATTACACCAACATTTAAACGACATAATTGGTCGAAGCATGCAAAAAACATCTACAGAATCCCATGCTCAGAGAAAGTTGTACAAGTGTTTATCGCTGGTAAACCAAGTATGCAAGCGAGCTTTCCTACTATTCGTGAAGGAGAATTAAGCACAAAAACTTGGGGGAACATCTTTGCTTCTCCAAATAAAACTGTTAAAGTTCCTGGTATCGAAAAATACAAAGATATTACAGGAGCAAGATTGGTTGGAATTTGTGGACGTGGATTAGTAGCACTTAATGGAAAAGTAATACAACAATCCGGGAAAATTGTTGAATTGCAAAATGAAGCTTTTTATTGGAATAAAATACATGAAAAAGCATACCTAGGAAAAGGAAAAGGATTTTTGGTAGGTAAGTATGTCTTTTTAGATGCTTCTGGCGAATGGTTTTCCAATGGAAAATACTTATACTATTATGCTAAACCAAAAGAATTTAATCCGAATGAAATCGAAATAAGAACAAAACAAATAGCCGTTTCTCTTGCTGATAAAAAGTATATTCATCTACAAGGTATTACTATTTATGCGGGAAATCTCTCTTTAGATAATAGCAAACAATGTGTTATTAATCAGGTAACTATATTTTTCCCTGCTCCGTTTTTTACCTTCGAATCAGGTTTTGATCGTTTTGGTGGAACACTTAATGGAATGGATTATAACCAACCTAAGAACTGGAGCGGAAAAGGTGTAGTCATTTCCGGATATGGAAATACCTTCATAAATTCCAAGGTACAACATAGTTGGGGAGATGGTGTAACTGTTTGGGGTAACAACAACACACTAAAAAACTGCATCATAAACGATTGCGATTGGATGGGAATTGATTGTGCTCCTTTGAATATCACTGGCAACAAACACCTTGTCTCCCATTCTACATTTTCCAAAACCGGCAGAAGTGTGTTGGTACACCGTAAACTTACACACAGTAAAATTCGTTTTAACGAAATTTCGGAAGGTGGATTGCTCAACGACGACCTTGGCCTAACCTACACATATGATACCGACGGAAATGGAACTGAAATAGCCTATAACTTTTTGCATGACAACTACGCACCTCATTTTGGTGGTGGAATTTATTTAGATAACAACCATAAAAACTTTCAGGTACACCATAATGTTGTATGGAATTGTTTTGTAGCAATGGTAATCAACCAAAAAGCGGAGAATGATCTCATTTACAATAATTCATTTATCCACAACAAGTATTCCATGGGCGCTTGTCGACCTGACGGAGGAGAACTAGACTTTACTAACATTTATTCGTATAACAACATTACAGACAGCGAGTTAAAATCACGCGATCAAAATGTGTTTTATGGTACAAAACAAGTAAATAATCACTTTATTCCTCACTTAAGTAATTTGATGGTTAACCCAAAAGAGAAAAAATTTCAATTAAGGGAAATTGCGCTTTTAGGAGGAAATGTGGGAGCAGTTGGAGTGACGTCCCGAAAGCTTTCGGGAGACGAAGCGACGAGTGACGATTTTGTGGGTGCGAGGTTAGAGAAACTAGACAATACTTCAAATACATGGAATTACGGATTGTTATTGGCTTACTTTTTAGTGTTTGCTTATAGTATTCATAAACTTCCTAAACTACGTATTTCTTCATTGAACTACTTGAAAAACCTCGGTTTGTTTAGTATCAAGGTCCTTGGTGCGTTTAGTTTATTTTGGGTCTATACTTACTATTATCCAAACCGTGAGACGGCAGATATTTTTAAACATTTTGACGATGCATTGCAATTTTACAGACAAGTATACACCGTTTCTATAAGTGATTATTTTCAGTTTTTATTTGGTCAAAAAGTTGATACTTCAGAAATGACTGAAGCATTGGTACATACCAAATATTGGTTACGACAAACAGAAATTGGTAGGATTGGTGACAATCACGTTCTAATTAAACTACATGCTTTTCTTTTATTATTTTCCAAAGGCTTCTACCCGATTCACGTTTTGTTTTTTGCATTCTTTTCCTATCTTGGAACACTAACTTTTTATCGTTTTATTACGAATATATTTACTCCAAACAACTTCCTTCTCCTTGTAATTTTCCTAACACCATCCGTGTTATTTTTCTGTTCAGGTACACTGAAAGAAACTATAATATTAGTTCTAATTATAGCAATAATAAACTCAAGTTATTATTTAGGTAAAAAAATTGAACTAACTCATTTATTGATACTTATTATTTCAACGTATTTATTAGTTATTTTAAAGGTATACATACTAATCGCACTAGTACCTGGACTACTTTCATTTCTAATTTTCACCTTTTGGAAAACAAAATATTGGTGGTTATTTTCTATATTAATCCATCTAAATTACCTTTTCCTTTTATTTACATTACCAAATATTAACTTCTTAGAAAATCTAAAATTAAAACAATATGATCTCGTTTTGGTTGCACACGAAATGCATGCAGGAAGTCGCATAGAAATACCCTTGTTAGACAATCATTTTACCACATTCCTTTCCAATATTCCAAACGCATTGAAAAACGTTTTTTTACTCCCTTCACTTTCGTATGAAAATTCGCTTTGGATGTGGTTAAGTACATTAGAAAACTACTTATTACTTGTTTTAATCGTACTTGGATGCACAAAACTCAAACATACAAATCGCACACAACGTCAATTTCTTATACTCATTTTCTCATTCAGTATTCTTCTCGCTTTATTTATTGGTTGGACCGTTCCGATTGTAGGTGCTATCGTTCGATACAAAGTGATACTTATCGGGCTATTAATCCCAAGTTTAATTGCGCTTTGGAAAATTAGAAAACACGAGGATAATTAGACAAATAATCGTAAATTTGAGCCACTTTAACTAAATCTGTACGTAGCATGCAACTGTGGAACACATTAAGTAAAGAGGAATTGGTAAAACAACTGAATGAAAGCGGGTTAAATTTTATCACCGTATCCTTTTATCAATATGCTCAAATTGAGAATCCCTCTTTGTTTCGCGATCATTTGTTTTTACAATGGTCCAAATTAAATATCGTAGGTAGAACTTACGTAGCAAAAGAAGGTATAAACGCCCAAATCTCTGTGCCTGTACCCCATTTCGAACAATTTCGTAATGAATTGTATCAAATTTCATTCTTAGATGGCATTCGCTTAAATATCGCTGTGGAAGATGGCGGTGTCAAACACCCATTTTTAAAATTGAAAATCAAGGTGCGTGATAAAATTTTGGCGGATGGTTTAAATGATGAAAATTTTGATGTGCGTAACAAAGGAATTCATCTGAATGCGGAGGATTTTAACAAGTTAACAAATGATCCGAATACGATTTTAATTGATTTCCGTAACCATTACGAAAGTGAAGTCGGCTATTTTAAAGGAGCTATCACTCCAAACGTAGATACATTTAGAGAATCGTTACCAATTATCGAGGAAGAATATTTAAAAGGAAACGAAGATAAAAATATCGTTATGTATTGTACAGGCGGTATTCGTTGTGAAAAAGCATCTGCTTGGTACAAACATAGAGGATTCAAAAATGTACACCAATTAGAGGGGGGTATAATCAAATACGCCAACGATTGTAAAAATCTAGGTATTGAAAATAAGTTTATTGGTAAGAATTTCGTATTCGACGAACGACGCGGAGAACGCATCACAGAAGATATTGTTTCTGTTTGTCATCAATGTGGTAATCCATCTGACGTTCATACAAACTGTGTAAACGATGGTTGTCATTTGTTGTTTATTCAATGTGAATCCTGTAAAAGTCAATTCGAAAATTGTTGTTCTACTGATTGTCAAGATGTAATTCATTTACCAGAAGAAGAACAAAAAGCTTTACGTAAAGGGAAAGAAATCAGTAATAAGATTTTCAAAAAAGGAAGGTCTGAAAAATTGAAATTCAAAGCCCATAATTAATTATTTATACCCATAATTCAACACATGATTTTAGGAATTGATTGGAATGTAACCTCAGAATTAATTGAAGGTCAAGCAACACCAAATAAATACGGTTTGTTGTTTGTCTCTGGAATTATCATCGGTTTTTTTGTGATGAAACGTATTTTCAAACGCGAAAATATAGACGAAAACATATTAGATAAGTTATTAATGTACGTTGTCATTGCAACCATTCTAGGCGCCCGTTTTGGCCATGTGTTTTTTTATGGACCCTATTGGGATGTGTTAGATCCATTTGGTAATGTCATTGAGCGCGGATATTTCTCGCATCCTGCAGACATGTTTAAAGTCTGGGAAGGAGGTTTAGCATCCCATGGAGCAACCATCGCCTTGTTTATTTCATTGTGGTTTTTTTCCAAAAAAGTGGCGCAAAAACCATTTTTATGGATTTTAGATCGTATCGTTATTTCTGCTGCAATTACAGCATGTTGTATACGTTTAGGAAACCTTGTAAACCATGAAATTATCGGTCTTCCAACAGATTTACCTTGGGGATTCCGTTTCAACTACGCTGGCCCGGAATATTTAATCAACAACACACAGGTTTTTAGACACCCAGCTCAATTGTATGAAGCATGCTGGTATTTCTTGATTTTCTGCTTATTAATGTACATGTATTGGAAAACAGAGTCTAGAAACAAGCCGGGTGTTCTATTCGGAACCTTCATGATTTTACTATGGTCTGTGCGATTTGTAGTTGAATTTATTAAAGTTGGTCAAACTGAACGCGATACCTATTGGATTATTAATACTGGCCAATTATTAAGCCTTCCTATGATTATGGTTGGAGTGTATTTTTTGGCACAGGGAATAAAGGAGGGACGAGTTAAGAGTGACGTGTGACGGATTGACGAAGATACCCGATGAGACATTTCACTGAAACATCGAAATTGATGTGAAAAACATCCGAATAAAAATAAACGATTTATAATCAAACGATATGAAAACAAAAACATTAAAGAAAAATAAAGTAAACGTAATTACCCTAGGTTGTTCCAAAAACACGTTTGATTCCGAAGTATTGATGGCACAATTGAAAGCCAATAAATTTGATGTAGAACACGAATCGATGTCGGACGATGCGGAAATCGTGATTATAAATACTTGTGGATTTATTGATAATGCGAAGCAAGAATCGATTGATACCATTTTGCGTTACGCCCAAGCAAAGAACGACGGAGAAGTCGATAAAGTATATGTGACTGGTTGTTTGTCTGAGCGTTACCGCGAAGATTTAGAAAATGAAATTCCAGAGGTGGATGCATTTTTTGGTACGCGTGAATTGCCCCGTTTATTGAAAACATTAAAAGCGGATTATAAACAAGAACTGGTCGGAGAACGTTTGTTGACTACCCCATCACACTATGCTTATTTCAAAATTGCTGAAGGTTGCGATAGACCTTGTTCCTTCTGTGCAATTCCATTAATGCGTGGTAAACACGTTTCAACACCGATTGAAGACCTTGTTACATCCGCAAAAAGTTTAGCAGCAAAAGGTGTGAAAGAATTAATCTTAATCGCACAAGATTTAACCTATTACGGATTAGATATTTACAAAAAAAGAGCGTTAGCGGATTTAATTTCGCAATTATCCGATGTAGAAGGAATTGAATGGATTCGATTGCATTACGCTTTCCCTTCCGGTTTCCCGATGGATGTATTGGACGTGATGAACGAAAAATCGAACGTAAATTTCTATTTAGACATTCCGTTACAACACGGTTCCACAAAGATTTTAGAATCCATGCGTCGTGGTATCACGCGCGAAAAAACAGAGGCATTGGTTGAAGAAATTCGTGCAAAAGTGCCAAACATTGCTATTCGTACAACGCTTATTGTTGGTTACCCTGGAGAAACGAAAGCGGAATTCCAAGAAATGTATGACTTTGTCGAAAAAATGCGTTTTGATCGGTTAGGCGTTTTCACGTATTCACACGAAGAAAATACACACGCTTATTCTTTAAAAGACGATGTTTCTGAGAAAACTAAAAAAGATCGTGCGGATAAAATAATGGAATTACAATCTGGAATTAGTTACGAACTCAACCAAGAGAAAATCGGAAAAACATTCAAAGTACTTTTCGACCGTGTAGAAGGTGATTATTTCATTGGTCGTACGGAGTTCGACTCCCCAGAAGTAGACAACGAAGTGTTAGTTAAAAAAGAAGGCGTTGTGTTTGTTCGTATTGGTGATTTTGCGAACGTAGAGATCACGAGTGCAGATCATTATGATTTGTATGGGACGTTAGTGGATTAATAAATTCTAAGATTGCAGATTGAAAGATTGCAGATTACTTTAATAACTGTTCACTTTTTTTATTTACCGATAGCGTAAATGTTAAACTTATTTCATTTTAGAAAAAACAACAGCTCCAAAAAACACCTGTAAAACTGAAAACTAGTGGGAATTAATCGGAGAAACGGAAATTATGATTGTTGAAGTTGAAATGAATAATGGACGTATTTTGGTATTATTTGATAAAAATTTAGGTGATTTCGAAGTAGAAAATCAAAATCCAATCTAAAATTCGTTATGGATAAAAAAGACAGATTTTTATGTTGATGTAACACTAATTTCTCCCTGCTAATTCCATCAAATTTGAATTATTCAAATTATCAGTAGCCCATTCGATTTTCTTTTGTATAAAGGGAATTTCCATAGTTAAAAAACGATCTAAAGTACTATCGAATTTTAGATTTTTTTCATCTATCAACATCGAAATATCAGTGATTTTTGTCTTTTTCATATTTATTTACTGTTTTATTATCAAATTTAAGATTTTTTTATTTGAACTGCAAAAGAAATATATTCTTTATTTAATTGAAATTCTTCCCAGTCTGAAACTTCTGTTTCCCTTCCCATTATGAATAAAACATTATTCACTTGACCTCTAAATTTTGAAATTCCCATGCGATAAAGTCTAGTTCTTGATTTTGTACTACCTTTTGCGATAACAATACAAGTAGGGTATCTATTGAAAAATATGTAAAGTGCTTGTATCACTGTTGCTAACACTTTTTTACTATCACCATTATTTGAAATAACTCGATCACTTACATACCCTGTCTTTGTATCAAGATCACCAAAAGCTAGATTATATAAACCATTATCAGAAATTTTACTAAAAACGATAATTTTTGGGATATCCCCTTTGGGACCTTGACTTGTAAATTCAAAGATAGATTTTGATTCTCCTATAGTTAATTGATAATATGGTAAATGCATTTATTCTCCTAAATGAGCACAAAGTTAAATCTAAAATCAACTTAAAAGACTTAATACTTGAATATTGCGTAGAAATACGATGTATAAAAAGCTAATTATTTCATATTCCTCGGATGATACGAAATGATTGCTTCACGAATAAAACGTTGATCTAAATGCGTATAAATTTCCGTGGTCGTGATGGATTCATGTCCCAACATTTCTTGTATAGCACGTAAATTAGCACCTCCCTCAATCAAATGCGTAGCAAAAGAATGTCGGAAGGTATGCGGACTTACACTTTTCTTTAAACCGATCACATTTGCTAAGTCTTTTATAATGGTAAAAATCATCACACGCGTCAATTTTACACCACGACGATTTAAAAACACAACATCTTCATTACCAGGTTTTATAGTTTGATGGTTGCGCGTTTCTGAAACATAACACGTAATCTCCTCTTTTACGGAAGGACTAGTAGGAACCAAACGTTCTTTATTCCCTTTACCGATAACACGCATAAATCCTTCCTCCAAATACAAATCAGAGAATCGCAAATTAACCAATTCACTTACACGAAGTCCACAACTATAAAGTGTCTCTAATATAGCTCTATTTCGAATTCCTTCATTCTTACTATAATCAATGGCTTCAATTAAAGCATCTATTTCTTCAATCGTCAACACCTCCGGTAATTTCAACCCGATTTTTGGTAATTCTAATAATTCGCTCGGATCATCATCGCGCTCATTCTCCAAAATAAGAAACTGAAAAAATTGTTTTACACCAGAAATTACGCGTGCTTGCGAACGTGCGGAAAGTCCTAGTTCATGTAAAATAAAAACAAACCCCTTCAGTTCATCCAAACCCACTAATGTAGGATTATCCCTTTGGTGATCGGTACAATATTCCATCAATTTTGTAACATCTCGTTGATATGCTAGTATCGAATTTTCAGACAAACCCTTTTCTATTTTCAGAAATGAAACAAAATTCTTAATATAGCGTTCCCAAGTATTCATAATGTTAGTAATTTGAGCGTATGAAGATAGCAATTGTTAATGGTCCAAACCTTAATTTAGTAGGAAATCGAGAGAAAAGTATTTATGGTGAAGTTTCTCTATCCGATTATTTAGAAAAATTAGCTGCAAAAAGTAGTTGTGAACTTCTTTTCTTTCAATCAAACATAGAAGGTGAACTAATTGATTATTTACAAAATACGGAAGTAGATGGTTTTATTCTAAATGCAGGTGGATACACACACACAAGTGTAGCATTGCGTGATTGTGTAGCTGGTATACATACACAAGTTGTTGAGGTCCATATTTCAAATATAACAACACGTGAATCTTTTCGTCACACCTCTCTTCTATCTCCGGTATGTGTTGGATGTATTTTTGGATTCGGATTAAGTGGATATGAACTAGCTATTAATTATTTTGAAAAAAGATTAAAATAATTTAAAGTTTACAACTTTGTTTTTCAATAAGTTAAATTTAAACCTATAAATTATTTTAAAAATATTTAAAAAAAGACTTGCAGAAACGAATATTGGTCTTAACTTTGCACTCGTCTAACACAAACAGACAAACAATAAGATTCCGTAGCTCAGCTGGTAGAGCAATACACTTTTAATGTTTGGGTCCTGGGTTCGAATCCCAGCGGGATCACTAAAAGCCACTCAATCGAGTGGCTTTTTTGTTTAAATCAACTCAAATTTAATGAATATCAGTGTTTTAGCAAGGTTTATCATTTTTCGATAAACTAAGTTAAATCATAATAAATCAAATTTTATTACAGTAATTCGGTTAGTTCGATTTTGTTGTAAATTTACTAACCGATTGTTGCCGCAATTGTAATCAAATTAATGAGTTAAGTATCTGTTTATTGAATGTTATATCGATAATTTTTTGTTTAATCGGTTAGCATTTTTAGTATGAAACATCATTCTTTTTCTATCTTGTTTTGGTTATATAAAGACAAAATACAAGATAACACAGACAAACCAATCTACGCTCGTATTACCATTAATGGAAAAAGAGCAGAAATTTCAATTCAACGAAGTGTTCCAGAAAGTTCCTGGGATCAAAAAGCACAGAAAGTAAAAAGTAGACACAAAGATTGTGTTACCATCAATGGTTATATAGATATGATGAAAGGTAAATTTCAAATGATCTATAATCAATTAATAGCTTCAGGAGAAGAAGAGATTACTGCAATGAAAATTAAAAAGACATTCTTAGGAAAACCACTTATTGAAGAAGTCAAACCCAAACACAAAAGCATCTGCGAAGCTTTCGACTACCACAATCTAAAAATGGAAGAAACATTAAAGGTTGGGAAAGTCTGTAATAAAACATGGGAAAGGTATAAGATTACCAAAAACAAAGTGGTAGCATTTATGGAGAAACAATACAAAGTTTCCGATATGGAGTTGCCTGCTATAAGATTGCGTTTTGTTACCGAGTTCGAACATTATTTATTGACCACCGACAAACTTCAATCCAACACCGCACATAAATACATCAAGAACTTGAAAAAGATAATGAATATGTCCGTTGGATTAGATTGGATTCCCTCTAATCCGTTCAATCAATTCAAATGTTCGTACCAAAGTCCAGATAGAGAAATTTTGAACAGAGAGGAATTAGCAGTTGTACAATACAAGAAACTAGGAATGCCACGATTAGAAGAGGTAAGAGATGTTTTTATTTTTTGTTGTTATACAGGATTTGCATTTTCAGATATTTTCCAATTTGAGCAAAATGCGGTTACCATTGGATTAGATGGAGAATATTGGTTGAGTACTAACCGACAAAAAACCGGCACGAAGGAAAGCGTTCCGCTACTTCCTGTTGCCTTAGAAATTATTGAAAAATATAAAAACCATCCGTATTGTATTACTGAAAATAAATTGCTTCCTGTAAATTCCAATCAGCGTTACAATAGTTACCTGAAAGAGTTGGCAGATATTTGTAATATCAACAAACATCTGACTTCGCACATCGCTAGACATACCTTCGCTACGACTGTAACCCTAGCCAATGGAGTTCCAATCGAAACGGTAAGTTCTATGCTTGGTCATACGAGTATTCGTACCACGCAGATATATGCAAAAGTGGTTGAAGAGAAAGTGAGTTCAGATATGAAAATGCTTCGACAAAAACTATCGGTCATTCTTCCTGATAAAAAAGCAATGTAGTTTATTTTTTCTCAATAAAATAGGGTAGTCGATTTAATTCGAACTACCCTTTTTTTTTATGTATTTACTTTAAATCTAAGACGTAAAAGATTTTTGAATCTTCAAATTAGGAATGAAAGGTTCAATTTTTAATTTAAATCTTAGATGCTATGGAATTGTATATCAAAACTCTATTAAAAGATTTAGAATCAGAAATAGAGCGTGTTAAAATGGAGAAAGTGAATTATATTCCAGCTGTAATAAAGCTCATAAAAAGCTATATTGAGCGGCTGAAACAGTTCATTCAAGAAAATGAATTTAGTTCAAATCAAGAAGAAATTCTTTATTTCAAATATTTAAAACCTCAGTTTTGTTCATTGCTAATTTATTATTTGAGAGTGCACGAATATCAAATAAATATACCTATAGGTAGTATCGAAGAAAAACAAAGACATATCAAATCATATTTAAATAATCTTACTTCAGACTTTACAAAACAACGTTCCTTTTACCATTATTTAATTAACGAAGAATCTCATTTTGACGAGAAATACTTCATTCGTGAAAATGCAAAAAAGAATTTATCTTTTGAATCGTATAGTACTGAATTTGATTTTAGGTATTGTACGGGTTACGATCAACAGGTTGCAATGTTTATTGCGCTAAAAAAATTAGAGCTTTTTTTTGAAAATGAACTAAGTTTAATGTTAAATCCTGTTCAAAACGCAATTCAATCGCAAATTCCACAAAACACCCACTACGAACCCGACTACGAAAAATATAATTTGCATTGGACAGAAAGCCAAAGTGCTCTTACAGAGTTGATTTACGCGCTTCACGAAAGCAAAGTTTTCAATGAAGGGGAAACTACGATATTGGATATTACGAAATGTTTGGAAAATGCCTTTAATGTTCGTGTTTCGAATGTACATCGTTCATTTTTAGAGATTAAGAACAGAAAAAACGA
>CANHRS010000045.1 GCA_947463445.1 Flavobacteriia bacterium
GTGAACAAATACATTCTGCTCACTACCAAAATGCTTCCGAATTTATAGGGAAAAAAGTTTTAGTAGTCGGTGAAGGGAATTCCGGTGCACAAATTCTCGCGGAAGTTTCAAAAGTTACCTATGTGAAGTGGGCAACTAAGAATCCTCCCTGTTTTTTACCCGACGATGTGGATGGATATTATTTGTTTAATCTAGCTACAGCAAAATATCACGCAGAGAAAAAAGGCGAGACATTTCAAGTTGAAAATTATAGTCTAGGAAATATTGTGATGGTACCATCTGTAAAAGAAGCAAGAGAACGAAATGTTTTTACATCAGAAGGTATGTTTGATAAATTGGATGCGCAAGGTGCAGTTTGGTCAAATGGGAGTAAAGAACCATTTGATGTAATCATTTGGTGCACTGGTTTTGGGTACGGAACAAATTATTTAAGAGATTTAGTAAAATTAGACGGTCGTGGAAAGGCATTGACAACGGAAAGTAAATCTTCCGAAATGGAAGGACTTTGGTTTGTTGGATATGGTAATTGGACAGGGTATGCATCTGCTACGTTGATCGGTATAAATAGAAATGTAAAACAAGCAGTGCAAGAAGTAAAAACTTATTTAGAAACAATAAATTAATGAAAACAATTTTCTCAAAACAAAATCAATCTAAATATCTTGCTGAAATAATCGGAACATTTGTATTAGTATTTTGTTGTACTGGGGTTATTATTTTTAACCAACTCTCAGGTGGAACAAGCATCGGTCATTTGGGTATTTCCATAACTACCGGTTTAACGGTTGCTGCGATGATTTATACCGTAGGAGATATTTCTGGTGCACACATGAATCCGATGGTTACATTTGCGTTTTATCTTGCGAAAGATTTCCCAATAAAATTAATTTTTCCCTACATACTCGCACAGGGAATAGGAGCATTCTTAGCAAGTTTATCCTTGAAAGTCCTTTTTCCAACTTCTCCAACTTTAGGGGAAACCATGACAATTGTATCAGATAGTAGTGCTTTTGTTTTGGAAATAATTTTAGCATTTGTATTAGTATTTGTTATCTTACATGTAGCAAAAGGAAGTAAAGAGCAAGGTATGTTTGCGGGAATTGCTATCGGTTCTACCGTAATGTTAGAAGTCTTATTTGCTGGTCCAATCTGTGGGGCATCCATGAATCCAATTCGATCTATTGTTCCAGCTTTGATATCAGGTAAGTTGGAGCACCAATGGGTGTATTTGATAGCCCCTTTTTTAGGAGCAATATTAGCAGTTTATAGTTGGAGAATACTTAAGCGAAGTTAATTTAATTATCTACCTTGACACGAAGTCTAGTAAGGTGTAAAGACAATAATAACTTTCTTAGAACCAAAGTTTCTCAAAGACTATCCTTTTTCTTAAAGTCTTATTTGTAGTGAGCTTTATGAAAAGCTTAATGCCTTTGTATTGAAATTTTTTATGATTTGATTTTAAAAAATTAATAGTAAAATAATTTTAATTAATAGTAATACTATTATATTTGTATGTTAAACTATGAGTATGCAACATTCCATATTACACATTCCACTTCAGGAATCACTTTTTGTAAAGGATCCAACGAGTTCAATAGTAGGTAAATCTATATTGGAACATGGTTTAATTTTGTTGTCAGAAATAGGATTAGAAGATTTTACATTTAAAAAATTAGCGATTAAAATTTCTTCGACTGAAAGTACGATTTACCGTTATTTTGAAAATAAACACCAATTTTTATCGTACCTGTTTAATTTTTATTGGGCATGGATGGATGTAAATATTGCATTTGCTATTACAAATATTGATAATCCAATAGAGCGTTTACGACGAATTATCAGATTAATTACTAAAAAAGTGAGTAACGATGTCAGAACTCCCTTTATTGATGAAGCTTTATTACAAGATGTGATTGCTTTAGAATCTTCGAAAACATTTCTATCCAAGAAAGTAGATGAAGAAAATCAAGCAGGATATTTTTTACAATACAAAAGATTAGTTGACCGTATTTCAGCGGTTATCATTGAAATAAATCCAAATTACGCATATCCAAATGCATTAGTATCAACAGTTTTAGAAAGTTCATTTCATCAACGTTATTTTGGTAATCATTTACCAAGATTAACGAATGAGATGCATATTGATGCGCGCTTAGAAGATTTTTTATTGGATTTATGCCTAAAAACATTAGCTTAACATATGGAAAATCAAACAACCTTAAAACCATTTCAACGACTACTAAGATTGTTGAATGTAGATCGAAAAGATATTTCACATATCTATTTCTATTCATTTTTTGTAGGAATAACTAATTTAACGTTACCTCTTGGTATTCAGGCGATTATAAATATGATTCAACTTGGTAGCATTTCAGCATCTTGGGTTGTATTAATAGCGCTTGTGGTAGTTGGAATCTTGTTCTCTGGACTTCTACAGTTTGTTCAATTACGCATTACGGAGACGTTACAACAGAAAATCTTTGTTCGTTCTTCGTTTGAATTTGCGTATCGCATTCCTCGTTTTGAGACACATTTAATGGCGGATACGTATACTCCTGAGTTAATGAATCGTTTCTTTGATACCATAACGCTGCAAAAAGGAATTCCGAAATTATTAATCGATTTTTCTGCCTCGATTTTACAGTTGTTGTTTGGTTTAATTTTATTATCCTTTTACCATTCGTTCTTTATCATTTTCAGTCTTTTCTTACTTTCTGCACTAATAATAGCGCTTTATTTAACTGGTAAAAAAGCAGTAAATACCGCAATTTCAGAATCAAAATACAAATACAAAGTAGCATTTTGGTTGGAAGAATTAGCACGTACAATGCAAACATTTAAACTAGTTGGTCAAAGTGATTTACCTCTTCATCGCACCAATGATTTTGTGGAGGGGTATCTAAAAAGTCGTGAAAGTCATTTTAAAATATTAATGCGTCAATTTATTCAATTGACAAGTTTCAAGGTGATTATTGCTTTGTTTATGTTAGTTATTGGTGGTGTATTAGTGATTAATAATCAGATGAATATAGGGCAATTTGTAGCATCTGAAATTATTATCTTATTAATCATTACCTCGGTTGAAAAGATAATTAGTGGATTAGAAGTACTATATGATGTATTAGCAGCTGTAGATAAAATTGGACATGTATTAGATATGCCAATTGAAGAAGAAACAAAATCAAATACCCATAGATTACCTACTGGTCCATTATCTGTTGAGATTTCAAAAATGGATTATGCGTATACACGAAATTCAAAATTTGGTTTTTCAAATTTCTCCTTAAAAATTGATGCTGGTCAACATACAGCATTAATCGGAAAAGATGGATCTGGTAAATCTACGCTGTTAAATTTATTAGGTATGGCGTATCCTTTGGATAGTGGAAGTATTAGCTTTAACAATATTCCATCCTCCAATATTGATATGGAACATCTAAGAACCATCATTAGTGACTATGTAGTAGATCAAGAGTTGTTTTCAGGGACCATAGAAGAAAATATTGTAATGGGGCGTAAAGATATTGCCTTACAAGATATCTTATGGGCGTGTGAAAAAACTGAATTGTTAAATGATATCAAAGTTCTACCGGATGGTTTTTCAACAGTTATTCTCCCAGATGGACGAGGATTTTCAAATAGTGTAACGGATAAAATAATTCTAGCAAGATGTATAGTTCATCGACCTGGATTATTACTTATTGATGATCATCAAAAGTTTAGTGCTAATTTTTCTCAATCGGAAACAGCGATGAAAGAGTTATTTTTTAGAGAAGATGCCTCTTGGACGATTGTTGCAGCAACGAATAATAAAAATTGGTTACCACATTTTAAACAAATTATAGTACTTGAAAAAGGAAGTATCTTATTTCAAGGTGATTATGAAGGATATAAACAATTTATAAATAAATAGAAAATGCTTAATCTATCTGAAAATAATATTCATAAACGTTTTAATTACAATAAGTTCTCTGCATTTTCCAAAGTGTATTTAGTGCAATGGGAAAGTTGGTTTAGAAAAGTATTATTCTTGTTTTTTATTCTAGTACTTATATTTATGTTCACCCCATGGACTCAAAATATTAGTTCAAAAGGTTATTTAAATACCCTATATCCTGATCAACGCCCACAATCAGTGCATACGATCATTGCAGGAAGGCTAGAAAAATGGTATGTGAAAGAAGGCGATTTTGTACATAAAGGGGATACATTGGTCTATATCAGCGAGGTGAAAAGCGATTATTTTGACCCTTCTTTAGTCGATCGAACTACCGAGCAAGTTGCTTTTAAAAAGAATAAAATTGATTCGTATACCAATAAAGTAGATGCACTTACGCGACAAAAGGATGCATTTGCTTCCATTTTGTCGCTTAAATTACAACAAACAAAAAATAAATACCGTCAGGCAAAGTTAAAAGTCAAGTCGGACAGTATCGATTTTGTAACGATGGATGCACAATTTAAAATTGCAGAACGCCAATTTAAACGTACAGAAGATTTATTTCAAAAAGGGCTAAAATCCATGAAAGATGTCGAAATGGCGAACGTGAAATTACAAGAAACCTTGGGAAAAACTATTGCATTGGAAAACAAGTTGTTTATTTCCAAAAATGAATTGATGAATGCAAAAATCGAAATCGCAAATATTAAAAATGAATACCTAGAAAAAGTTTCAAAAGTAGAATCAGAAATGTCATCTGCTTTTTCGGATCAACAAGAGGCTTCAGCGGTAAAAAGTAAATTGGAAAATCAATTGTCAAATTACATCATTCGTAAAGGTTTTTATTACATCACAGCACCTAACACAGGGTATGTAACCAAATTAATTCGTTCAGGTATCGGTGAAATACTAAAGGAGGGGGAAGAAATTTTAACCGTAATGCCTGAAAAATATGATTTAGCGGTAGAATTTTATGTGGAACCAATGAATTATCCATTAATCAAAAAAGGAGAACATGTTCGACTTCAGTTCGATGGATGGCCTGCGGTTGTTTTTGGTGGATGGCCAGATGCTTCGTTTGGAACTTTTGGTGGTAAAATATTAGCAATTGACAATTTCAGTAGTGCTAATGGAATGTACCGTGTGTTAGCGATACCAGAACCAGGAGATAAAACTTGGCCGAAAGGCCTACGTGTTGGTGGAGGAGTTAAAACATTTACATTACTCAAAAATGTACCAATTTGGTATGAAATATGGCGTAATCTAAACGGATTCCCACCAGAATATTACACAGGGAATCCTGCAAATAAAACACTTAAAAAAGGAAAGAAATGAAACGTTTGATTTTTTTTCTAGGAATATTTTGGTTTAGTCTTTGGAGCCTACAAGCGCAGACGGAAGTGTTTGATTTTGAGACATTCAAAATGACGGTTTCCAAATTTCATCCAATGATTCAAAAAGCGAATAACTTGGCATTAGCAGGTAATGGAGAATTACTTAAAGCGCAAGGTGGATTTGATCCTACTTTATCTTCAAACGTTAATCAAAAGACGTTTAATGGAAAAGATTATTACTTCACTTCTAATTCTTCATTGAAAATACCTTTATGGTTTGGAACAAACTTAAAGGCCGGATACGAAGATAATAGAGGGCAATATGTTGGTGAGGACTTGAAAACACCAAGTAGTGGTTTATGGTATGCTGGTGTTGAAATTCCATTGTTGCAAGGTTTTTTGTATAACGAAAGACAATTTCAATTACAACAAGCGCAGAATTTACAATTAATGAGTGTAGCTGAACGACAATTAGCTGTAAATGATTTGTTATTAGATGCCTATTCTACGTATTGGACATGGACAGAATCTTATAAAAAATTAATGATTGCAAATGAGGGTTTTTTATTAGCAGAAGAGCGATATAAAGCAGCAAAAGAACAAGTTTCAGTTGGAGAAAATCCACCTATCGATACAGTAGAAGCTTTAATTTTATTAGAGAATAGAACGGTAGAAAATAAAACTGCACAAACTCAATTTCAAAATGCTACTTTGTTGTTGCAGACATTTTTGTGGGCGCAAGACAATCAATTAGTTAGTATTCCACCAAATGTGATTCCGCAATTAGTCAATACAATTCCAGAAGTATATAATATACCTGTAAATGAAATAGATTCCTTACCAAGTATTCAATTAGCTGCATATAAAGTGGATCAAATGGCGTTGGATGTGAAATGGAAAAAAGAACAACTTAAACCTAGTTTAAATGCTAATTATAATTTATTAAATCAACCAATAGGAGGTTTAGATGTAAACCAATTTTCGATGCAGAATTATAAGTTTGGTGTGACAGCATATGTCCCGTTATTCCTACGTAAAGAACGAGGAGGGGTGAAATTAGCAAAATTAAAAATGGAGAATGCAGGATTAGATTTACTTGCAAAAAAACGAGAGTACGATCTAAAGATTAAAAAATTAGCAAATGAAATTGATCTTCAAACGGTGAATATTGTTACTCAAAAAAGAATCGTAGAACATACGCGAACACTCCGTAAAGCTGAATTAGAAAAATTTCAAGCGGGAGAAAGTTCACTATTTATGATTAATTCACGCGAGCAAACTTATTTATCAAGTGAAAATAAACTGGTAGAATTAGAAATAAAATTAGAAGTTAGTAATCTAAAAATGAAGTGGTTGTTAAATAATTTGTAATTATTTTTTATTTAACTGTAACTTTTCACTAACTATTGCGTTAAGGGTCTTACGGATCAAATTTAACATCTACAGGTTAAAAAACATAAAGGGCTTTCTTCGGAGGGCCCTTTTTGATTTGGGGTGTTTTTCTACCATTTGAAAATTCATAATGATTATTGATGGATTTGTTAACAATTGAGGAATTAAGGGATTGTGAGTATTGTTGGAGATTTTTAGATTTATTAAGATTTTCGCTTTGCTCAATTGTTTTTGATTAGGATGGTTTTTAACCATTGAGGAATTAAGGGATTATGAGAATTGTTGGAGGTTTTTAGATTAATTAAGATTTTCGCTTTGCTCAATTGTTTAGTTAGTCTTTTTACCATTGAGCAATTAAGGGATTGTGAGTATTGTTGGAGATTTTTAGATTTATTAAGATTTTCGCTTTGCTCAATTGTTTTGTTTAAGATTGTATTCATTGAAATACTCATTTATCAGCGGAACACTTTCTTTTGAGAGATTTGTGCTATTGAAATTTAATAATAAACCTTGAGGTTTTTTCAATAATTTCATATATGTAAGGAGTTGTGCTTGATGGATAGGTAGTAATTGTACTACAGATTTTATTTCAACAATAATTAAGTCGTTGACAAGTAGGTCTAATCGAAAATTTGAATCAAGTTCAATCTCTTTATATTTTATTGGGATGGATAGTTGATTTACAACATTAAAACCATTTTTATTCAATTCAAAAATCAAGCATTTTTCATAAATACTTTCTAATAATCCAGGTCCTAATTCTTTGTGAACTTCTATTGCAAATCCCATAATTTCATAGGAAAGGCGTGTTATCATTTTCTTTGTCATGATACTAAAATATACAAATAATTTGCATATTATCAATAGTAAAATGAAAGAAATTTCATACTAAAAAAATCAAACTAAGACCACAGGTCTCTAAATGAACCTAAATCAATCTCCACCAATCCCTCAATAAATCTCAATGGTAAAAACAACCAAGATCGCAGTTCTCTAAATGCACCTATATCAATCTCCACCAATCCCTCAATAAATCTCAATGGTAAAAACAACCAAGATCGCAGTTCTCTAAATGCACCTATATCAATCTCCACCAATCCCTCAATAAATCTCAATGGTAAAAACAACCAAGACCGCAGTTCTCTAAATGCACCTATATCAATCTCCACCAATCCCTCAATAAATCTCAATGGTAAAAACAACCAAGACCACAGGTCTCTAAATGTGCCTAAATCAATCTCTACGTATCCCTCAATTTCTCAATAAATCTCAATGGTAAAAAAGTCAAACCTACATATTATCCTCCAATCTCCACTCCGCACCTGAATTCGGTGTCTCTTGTAAACGAATCGCTACCAATTTTGTCTCGTGCGCAAATTCATTTTCTAACAACTCTACAAAGTGCAACAATAAATTCTCACATGTAGGTTGGAAAGGCATCAATATCACTTTCTCAAACTCATTAGAAATCACCTCTGATTTTGAATAAGGTGCTTCTTCATTAAGAACTAGCGCATGATCAAATACTTCAATGATGTGTTTTTTAACCACTTCTTTTAAATCTCCGAAATCAATCACCATTCCTAACTTCACATGTTCGATATCTGCAATAGGTTTACCAAGTAAGGTAATGCTTAAATGGTAGGTATGTCCATGAATATTTTTACAAGGTCCATCATACCCATAAAGCGCATGGGCCATATCAAAAGTAAAGTCTTTCGTAACTCGGATACTTGGAAGTGTAGACATATTCGTGGGTGTTAATTTGATGTAAAGATAAGTAATAATGAGGGAATTTTGTATATTTGTTTAAATCAGGCAATCATGGATGCAGTATCATTTTATAATAAATTCGAATCACTTCCTTCTAATTTAAAGAAAGAAGCTGTGGAATATTTGGAGAAATTATTCTCGAAATCGACACTGGAAACAAACAATAAACTTAAACCAAAATTTGGAAGTTTAAAAGGGAAAATTGTTATTCATGATGATTTTGATGAACCATTGGAAGATTTTAAAGAATATATGTAATGAATTTATTAATTGATACGCATGTTTTACTTTGGTATTTAATTGATGATTCTAAATTGACTGTTTCTTCCATTCGTAAAATAGAAAATCCTTCAAATAATATTTATGCAAGCATTGTATCTTTATGGGAAATTGCAATTAAAATTAACATTGGTAAATTAGATTTACATATACCTTTTAAGAAATTACAAAAGGAAGTTTTGAATAATAATTTTACGATTCTTCCGATTGAATTTACACATCCTGTGCAACTTTCAAAGCTAGAACCGATACATAGTGATCCTTTTGATCGAATATTAATAAGTCAAACATTAGTGGAAAATTTTACGATCATTACAAAAGATAATGCATTTTCTCAATATAAAGGTTTAAAAACTAGTTAGTAATTATGTTTACACCTTTTAAAACCGCACTAGCTATAAGCGAATTACCTAAAAAATTCACGTTCCCGTTTTATTACGCCCCACATCCAATTGCTTTGTTAGCTGCTAAAGAATTACAAGATTATATCGAGAATCAAAGCGACTTCGAACATAATTTTGGGATTGAATCCGGAAAAGAAGGATTAGTTATCGGTAAAATGTTTGGAGTATTAGTAGTTCAAAATGAAAATGGGGAACTCGGATACCTTTCTGCATTTTCAGGAAAACTAGCCAAAGGAAATCATCACGAACGATTTGTTCCTCCTGTTTTTGATATCTTGAAAGAAGATGGGTTTTTTCGAAGACAAGAAGATATTATTAGTGCAATTAATCGTGAAATTGAATGTTTAGAACAAGCAGAAGTTTTTAAAAATCAATTGCAAACAGAAGAGTTAATTGTTAGAGAGTCTCAAGAAGAAATTGCTCAAATAAAAAGTGACATAAAAGCGAATAAGAAACTCCGAGATACATTAAGAAAACAATACCAACAAGAATTAGCTTCGAACGAACTTTCATCCGCTGATTTTGAAGAAAAAATGCAAGCGTTGGTGAAACAAAGTTTGAAGGAAAGTTATTACCTCAAAGACAGAACGCAAGCTACAAAAATTGCTATCGAACAAAGTAATAAATTGACACAACGTTTTAAAGATCAAATTGTAATTTTGAAAGAAGAACGAAAAGTCAAGTCCGCGGCTTGTCAGCAAGAAATTTTCGATCATTACTATTTCTTAAATAACGAAGGACAACAAAAAAGTTTAGCGGCAATTTTTCAAGCAACGGAAGATCAAAAACCACCCGCAGGGGCAGGGGAGTGTGCTGCACCAAAATTGTTGCAGTATGCTTTTTTACATAAACTAAGACCAATCGCGTTAGCGGAATTTTGGTGGGGACAATCACCAAGTTCAGAAATAAAGAAACACGGGCATTTTTATCCTGCGTGTCGCGGAAAATGCGAACCTATATTAGGACACATGTTATCTGGTATCGAAATGGATGAAAATCCGATGCTCACCAACCCTGCTTCAGGGAAAGAATTGCCAATCGTCTATGAAGATGATTATTTGGCAGTTGTCAATAAACCTGCAGAATTTTTATCGGTTCCAGGGAAAAATATTACGGATTCTGTTTATGAACGTGTTAAATTATTTTTCCCAAAAGCAACAGGTCCATTGATTGTACACCGATTAGATATGTCTACTTCTGGTTTAATGCTCATTGCAAAAACGAAAGAAATTCATAAACATTTACAAAGTCAATTTTTGAAACGTACAGTAAAAAAGCGTTATGTAGCTTTGTTGGATGGCATTGTCAAAATCTCTTCAGGTGAAATTAATCTTCCGTTACGCGTAGACTTAGATGATCGTCCACGACAATTGGTATGTTATGATTATGGAAAGCCTGCTTTAACTCATTTTGAAACAATTGACACTAAAAAACGGCAGACAAAGGTTTATTTTTATCCGGTGACTGGTCGCACACACCAATTGCGTGTGCATGCAGCGCATCCATTAGGTTTGAATACACCCATTGTGGGAGATGATTTGTATGGGACAATAGGAAATCGTTTACATTTACATGCAGAAAGTATAACATTTCGTCATCCGATTAGTAAGGAAATTGTTACTTTTCAAGTAGATGCGGAGTTTTAAAGAATATTTAAAGTTATTAGTAACTATAAATTTTCACGTGTTATAAACTATCCTTGTATTATCCATAAAAGAAACGTAATTTTGTAGCCCAATTTTGATTATGGAAGTACTGGAAGAGAAAGAAGTTTACGAGATTAAAACATTATATCCTTTTCAGGATAATACTGTTTCGAATATCTTAGAGGAGTTAAAATCTAATGGTGAAAATTTTAATTTATTATATCAACTACCTACAGGTGGTGGTAAAACAGTTATATTTTCTGAGATTGCAAAACGATATATTCAAGAGTGGGGTAAAAAGGTATTAATACTAACCCATCGCATAGAGTTATCTGTTCAGACATCTAAACAATTATCTGCTATACACGTGGCTAATAAGGTTATTAATAGCGATGTTAAGAAATTAGAAGAAGACGAGGAGTTTCAGTGTTATATCGCGATGGTAGAAACGTTGAATAATCGATTACAAGAGGATGAGAATTTCATTCAAGATGTAGGTTTGGTTATAGTGGATGAAGCACATTATAATAGCTTTCGTAAAATTTTTCAATATTACCAACAAGCAAACATTTTAGGGGTTACTGCTACGCCTTTAAGTTCTAATAAAGCTTTACCACTAAATGATAATTACAATAAATTACTTGTTGGAGAATGTATTGCTTCTTTAATTGAAAAAGGATATTTATCTGATGCAGAAACATATACATATGATGTGAATTTGCATGGTTTAAAAATTGGATCCAATGGTGATTTTACGGTTAGTAGTTCTGAGTTGGTATATGGTAATTACTTCATGCAAGAGAAATTATTGTTTGCCTATGAAGAAGTTGCTGTAGGAAATAAAACATTGATTTTTAATTCCGGAATTGATACATCGTTACGCGTAGAAGAAACCTTCAAAAAACGCGGATATAAGATACGTCACTTAGATTCTACATTTAGTGATCGCGATCGAAAAGATGTGTTAAGTTGGTTTAAAACGACACCAGATGCAATTCTGACTTCTGTTGGAATTTTGACTACTGGTTTTGATGAACCAACCGTTGAGACAATTATTATAAATCGTGCAACACGTTCTTTGACTTTGTATCATCAAATGATTGGACGTGGTTCTCGAAAATTACCAAATAAGAGTCAGTTTAAGTTAATTGATTTAGGAAACAACGTACGTCGCTTCGGATATTGGCAAGATTATATCAATTGGCAAGATGCATTCCGTTTCCCAGATCGTTTTTTAGAGTCTCGCTTATCCGAAGGAGATGATATTGAATTTGAAGTGGAATATGAATTCAATAAACTTCATAAAGAGCGCTTTGATGTTTCCTTGTTAGAGACATTTAATATCAAAGACGAATATTTTGCTTGTTTAGATCGAGGTGAAAAAGGGAAAAATGCCGTAGATGTTTCGTTAGAAAATCATTTTGAGGCTGTAATGAAAACAGCAACTGATTTTTATGATGCTTTAGAGATTTTAGAGCTATTACAAGAGCATATTGAACATCGTTTAAAACAGTATACAAAGTGTATTGCTAAAAGTACTCCAAATTACTTTAAGTATTTGATGGAGACATACAATCGGCAGTTGAGACAGAAGTTTCGCACGAATTTAGAGGATGAGTGATATTAACATACAATTCAAGTAATGTTAAAATATGAAAACATATAAATGGTTACATTTATATGTTTTTAAATTACATGTTTTTTGAGTAAACGAAAATTATTAATTTAAATTATAAAATAAATTATGTCAGACGATAAGAAGATAATTTTTTCGATGGTGAATGTTTCTAAACAAACACCAACTGGTAAGCAAATTATTAAGAACATTTATTTGTCCTTTTATTATGGGGCAAAGATTGGAATTATTGGATTGAATGGTTCTGGTAAATCTACGGTAATGAAAATTATCGCAGGTTTAGATAATGCATACCAAGGAGATGTTGTTTTTACGCAAGGATACACTGTTGGTTATTTACCACAAGAACCTGAATTAGACGCAACCAAAACGGTAAAAGAAATCGTGATGGAAGGGGTACAAGAAACGGTAGATGTACTAAAAGAATATGAGGAAATCAATGCTGCTTTCATGGACGAAGAAGTATTGAATGATCCAGATAAAATGGACAAATTAATCGGGCGTCAAGGAGAAATTTCGGATAAAATTGATGCTTTAGATGCGTGGGAATTAGATACAAAATTAGAACGTGCAATGGATGCATTACGTTGTCCACCAGACGATCAGTTGATTGAAACTTTATCTGGTGGTGAAAAACGTCGTGTTGCTTTATGTCGTTTATTATTAAAAACACCAGACGTATTGTTATTAGATGAGCCTACCAACCACTTGGATGCTGAATCTATTGATTGGTTAGAACAATATTTACAACAATATGCAGGAACAGTTATTGCGGTGACGCACGACCGTTATTTCTTGGATAATGTTGCTGGATGGATTCTTGAATTAGATCGTGGAGAAGGTATTCCATGGAAAGGAAATTATAGTTCTTGGTTGGAGCAAAAAGGAAATCGTTTAAAAGACGAAGAGAAAACAGCTTCTAAACGTCAAAAGATGTTAGCAAAAGAACTTGAATGGGTGCGCATGAATCCTAAGGCGAGACAAGCTAAAAGCAAAGCGCGTTTATCCAATTATGACAAATTATTATCCGAAGATTTAAAAGACAGAGAAGACGTATTGGAGATTCCAATTCCAAATGGTCCTCGTTTAGGTATGAATGTGATTGACGCAGATAAGGTTGCTAAATCATTCGGGGATAAATTATTGTATGATGATTTGAATTTTAAATTACCACCTGCTGGTATCGTTGGAATTATAGGTCCGAATGGTGCAGGAAAGACTACCATTTTCAAAATGATCATGGATGAGTTAATGCCAGATGCAGGTCAATTTAATGTTGGAGATACGGTAAAAATTGGATACGTAGATCAAAGTCACAAAGATATTCACCCAGATAAAACTGTTTTTGAGGTAGTTGCTGATGGAATGGAATTTATTGAGATTGGTAATCAGAAAATTAATGCACGTGCCTATTTGTCTAAATTCAATTTTGCTGGTTCTGATCAAAATAAGAAAGTAGGAATTTTATCTGGTGGTGAGCGTAACCGTTTGCATTTAGCGATGACCTTGAAGACGGAAGCGAATGTATTGTTATTAGATGAGCCAACCAATGATATCGATGTGAATACTTTACGTGCTTTGGAAGAGGGAATCTTAAATTTTGCAGGTTGTGCAGTAGTAATTTCCCACGACAGATGGTTTTTAGATCGTATTTGTACACATATATTAGCATTTGAAGGAGATTCTCAGGTATATTGGTTTGAAGGTTCTTACTCGGATTATGAAGAGAATAGAAAAAAACGATTGGGAGAAGCTGCACCAAAACGAATTAAATTTAGAAAACTAGCATAGTTAGGTCGAAAATTGATAAATTACAGATTCTCAGATTTAAGATTACAAATTACAGATTGGTAAATAGTAGTTGTAGTATCTGAAGTAGTTAAATAAGAAAGGTTGAATGTCGGAGGAACAAAAAAATAATCCCTTGCACGGGGTCAAATTAGAGCAGATTGTAACCGAATTAGTCGAAAGACTAGGATGGGAACATTTAGGCTATTTAATTCCGATCAACTGTTTTAACAATAATCCTACCATCAAGTCCAGTTTGCATTTTTTGCGAAGAACACCATGGGCAAGAACGAAGGTGGAGGAATTGTATTTGAAAAAGATAGTCAAGAATAAGTGACGGTCCTTTGAGATCCTCAGGAACCTTAGTGACGAGTGACGGAAGAGACGAGTGAAGAAAGATATGAGTGACGGAAGTTACGGAGTAGAAGAGATAAAAAAATAAAAAATTAAAATATGTCAGTAAAAAATTTAGAACCACAAGCATTGTGGAGTCATTTTGCAGATTTAAATGCAGTTCCAAGACCTTCTAAAAAAGAAGAGAGAGTAGTTGCGTTTATGATGGAATTTGGAAAACGTTTGGGATTAGAAACAATCAAGGATTCCATTGATAATGTTATCATCAAAAAGCCTGCAACTCCAGGTATGGAAGACAGAGCTACGGTGGTTCTTCAATCTCATTTAGACATGGTGCACCAAAAAAATGGGGATACTGTTTTTGATTTTGATCAACAAGGAATTGAAATGTTGATAGAAGGAGATTGGGTAACTGCAAATGGAACAACCTTGGGTGCGGACAATGGTATCGGTGTTGCAACAATTATGGCCTTATTGGAGTCGACAGATATTCCACATCCGGCATTAGAGGCGCTGTTTACAATTGACGAAGAGACAGGAATGACAGGAGCAATCCATGTGGATCCAACAAATATTTCTGGAACTATTTTATTGAATTTAGATACTGAAGATGATGATGAATTATCGATTGGTTGCGCAGGTGGAATAGATACAAATTCCACATATACATATACGAATGAGGCAGTAGCAACTTCCTCTTCTGCACTTGAAGTAACAATCAAAGGTTTGTTAGGCGGGCATAGTGGAATGGATATTCATAGAGGTCGTGGGAATGCGAATAAATTGATGACGCGCATTATTAGACATCTTTTAGATCATACTTCAGTGCGTATCGCATCTTTTGATGGAGGAAGTTTACGAAACGCGATTCCGCGTGAGGCAAAAGCAAGTTTGGTCTTTGAAACTTCAGAGAAATCAACCATAGAATCTTTATTAGCAGCATATATTGATGTGTTAAAAACGGAATTTTCTACCGTAGAAAAAGCGTTAGTTATTGAATATACAACCATCGATACTCCAGCTTTTGCTGCTTCCCATAGCGAAACTGTAAAATTTGTTGATGTTTTATATGCTGTTGTAAATGGAGTATACCGCATGAGTCCAGATATTGATGGTTTGGTAGAAGCTTCTTCAAGTTTGGCCCGAGTTATCATTAAAGATGGTTCTTTTACTACGCAATCTTTGCAGCGCAGTAGCGTTGAGAGTTCGAAAAAAGATGTTGCTAATATGGTTAAATCTTCCTTTGAATTGATTGGTTGTGAGGTTGTTCAAAATGGGGATTATCCAGGATGGTCTCCAAACGCGCATTCTCCGATATTAACTATCATGAAGGACTTATATATCCAACGTTATAACGAAGAACCAAAAATTAAAGCATGTCACGCTGGATTAGAGTGTGGAATTTTAGGAAAACATTTCCCTAAGATGGATATGATTTCTTTTGGCCCGAATATTCGTGCAGCACATTCTCCAGATGAAAAAGTACAAATTTCATCCGTTCAAAAATATTGGGGATATTTGTTAGAAACATTAACAAAAATTCCTGCGAAAAATTAATTATTAATTATTATAAATTTCTTGATACTTCATTTTGTCAAGGATAAACTAAAAACAACATGAAGCGAATTACAGAATTTAGAAAATTATATGGCGCAGAACGTTCAACTACGTTAGCGGAATTAAAAAATACATACCGAAAATTAGTAAAAGAATATCATCCAGATAAATTTCAAGATGAGGTAAAGAAAACGGAAGCGGAAGAAGTAAGTAAACGCGTTATTGAAGGTTATCATTTTTTAGTGAGTATTTCACCAGAAACTGCTGTTGCAAACAAGGATAAATACATTGAAAGTATTTCCAATAACTTAGTGGTAGATTTTAACCATAAAGGACAGGTTTTACGTTTGGATTTTTCCGATGGTAATAGTTATGAGTACTTTGGAGTTTCTAGAGAACTATACGTAAAACTTTGTCAATCCGATATACAAACACGTTTTGCACGTAGAAAAATTTGTGAAACATTTACGTACCGCGCAGTAACCCAACAACCGATTGTAGCTCAGTAAATGGACGATTTCCAACGGGATAGTAGAAAGGAATTAGTGGAATTAGCCAATGCGCGTATGCCATTTGGCAAATATGAAGGTAAATTACTAATTGAACTTCCAGAACACTATCTTGTTTGGTATCAAAATAAAGGATTTCCGAAAGGTAAATTAGGAAGTCAACTTGCACAAATGGTTGAGATCAAATTAAATGGATTGGAAAAGTTGATTTATCCGTTAGTGCGTAAATAGACGAGTAAATATATTTTTTAATCGTATCTATTTGATAGTTAATAGTGTTATTTGTGATTTATAATTGATTATATGAAGTTGATTTTTTTAGTTGCCGTGTTTATGTTTTCAGGGATTGTAACGGCGCAAACAACCATCAAAGGAACCTTGAAAGATGAAAATGGTAAACCGATAATGTATGCGAATATTTTCGTGAAATTAGCGAAAGTAGGAGGTGTTTCTTCCGAATCAGGAACCTTTTCGTTTGTAGTAAATAAGACAGGTGTGGATACCTTGATTATTTCCAGTGTAGGTTTCCAAAAAATTAAAAAAGCAATTCGTATAGAAGGAATAGATATCGAGTTGAATTTAGTGATGACTTTCCCAGAAAAAATGTTGGAAGAAGTCGTTATTTCTGCTGGTATGATTGAAGCTTCCAACGAGCGAAGTGTTGCCGTATTGAAACCTTTAGATATTGTAACAACTGCAGGTGGACAAGGAGATATCGTAGGTGCTATTCAGACATTGCCTGGTGTACAACGAAACGGAGGTGATCAAACAGGATTGATGGTTCGAGGTGGAGATGTGAATGAGAGTTCGATGATTATTGACGGAATGATCGCACAAAATGCTTTTCAAAGTAGTGTCCCAGGAGTTTCTCAACGAAGTCGTTTTAATCCTTTTCAGTTTAAAGGAACATCCTTTAGTAGTGGAGGTTATACTGCCAGATACGGACAAGCATTATCGGCAGTTTTGGATTTACAAACGAATGATTTACCAGAAAAAAGCAATGTAAATGCAGGTGCAAACATGGCTGGTATTTCTATTTCAGGATCTAAATTAATGGAGAAAAACGCAATTGAATTTAGTGGTTCCTATCAAAATTTAGCCCCTTTTTATGGTTTGATACCAACAAATGTTACATTTTACAAAGTACCACGAGGAGGAACATTTTCTACGCGATGGATTTCGAAATTAGATAATGATAAAGGACTTTTTAAAATGAATTTTTCTAAATCTTTTACCAAATCAGGGATAGAAATTAATGATCCATTTATTCCTGGTGCTAAATTGAATTATAATTTAGCCAATGAAAACACCTATTTTAATTCTTCCTTTAATTATGCCGCGAGTAGCAAATTAAATTATTTTACCGCATTTTCCTTTAGTAATAATATCGACGATATCGGTTTTGGTTCGTTTGGTATTTATAATGCGGATAATCGTGTACAAGGTCGTGCTGAACTTCGTTATGAAGCAAATAAGAAATTTAATGTATTAGTAGGTAGTGAAATTCAACGTATCTCCTACTTGCAAAAATATGCTATTAAATTTAATAAATTCGATGAGTTAATGTCTGCTGGATACACGGAGGCGGAATTCAAAATAGGCCGAAAATTTGCATTGAAACCAGGTGTTCGTGGTGAATATTCACAATTACTAGCAAAAGGAAATATAGTACCTCGCTTATCCTTTGCCATTCGTACCGGTAAAAACACACAATTATCTTTTGCTGGTGGATCATTCTACCAAACTGCTTCAGTAAATTATTTATTGCAAGGGTATCGTCCAGATTTTCAGAAATCCATACATTATATGTTGAATTACCAATACATGAAAAAGGGTAGGGTATTTCGTTTAGAAGGATATTATAAAGATTACCAGCAATTAATTCGTGAAAAAGGTTTTGCTTATACGCCAAACCAATTCCGTACTGATTTTGGAACTTTGGATAATACTGGAAGTGGTTACGCCCAAGGTATCGATGTTTTTTGGCGCGACAAAGAAAGTGTAAAAAACCTAGATTATTGGATTTCATACAGTTATATAGATACAAAACGTTTATACCAAAATTATTCGGATAAGGTAACACCAGATTATGTTTCGAAAAATAATTTAAATATTATTGTAAAGTATTTAGTAGAGAAAATCAACACTAATTTCTCCTTTAGTTATAATTATTCGAGTGGAAGACCTTATTTCAATCCAGCATCGACCTTGTTCTTATCGGATCATGTGCAAGATTATCAAAATTTAGCAATGACAGCTTCCTATTTACGCACGTTTAAGAAAGTCTTTGCCGTTTTCTATTTGAGTTTGGATAATATGTTGAATACGAAGAATGTATTAGGGTATCGTTATTCTGCGGATGGTACTACTAGTTATCCGATTGTCCCACCATTATATCGCTCTGTGTTTATAGGAATGAACTTTTCATTTACACAGTTTAATCAAGATGATTTATAATACTTAACAAAAAAAAACCGATGAAAAAACTAGTTTTATTTTTGCTTTTAAGCTTTCCGATTTTCGCTTTTCAAGCACAAACATTAGAAGAAAAATTAACAGCTTTATTTTTAGAGTTTGACACAACACAAGTATTTTCGGCTAAAATGGCGGCTTCTTCTAAGTTGGAATTATTAGCAAATATGGAGTCTGAAAATTATGCAGTTAATTATTATGCGGCATATGCTAAAGCAATGATTTCATATATGGAGAAGGACAAAGATCGTAAAGATATGTTTTTAGATGTGGCGGATTCTTTTTTGGAGAAAGTAAAACAATTACAACCAAAAAATGAAGAGACCTTTATTTTAGGTGCTTTACTTGCAAATGCACGTTTGGTTGTTGATGGCGGAAGTCGGTGGAAACAACAAGGCGATATTTTCAATGCAAATATAGATGCTGCAATAGCGATTAATCCAGCTAATCCGCGAATTTATCATCTAAAAGGAGTAGCAACATATTTTACGCCAAAAATGTTCGGAGGAGGTA
>CANHRS010000046.1 GCA_947463445.1 Flavobacteriia bacterium
AAAGATATGTATTAATTTTAATTAAACAACAAAAAGTGAAAAAAAATATTTTTTTTTGTTTAATCTAGTATTTCAAATCTAAGTAACCATTTCTCCGTTGAGAGGTGCAAAGATAGAGTACTTATTTGAATTAACAATCAGTTTTTGAAAACTTTTTTGAAACTATTTGACATTTAAAAATAAACACCTGTTATTGAGTGATTTAATTTTATTTCCACCTACGGTGAAAAGCATAGAAATATACCATTGACTAGGTATATTCTTTAAATATCTTATTTAACCACTTCAGCATAATAAACATCATCAATGCAGCAAAACCTAAAAGCACAGAGTTGACTAAGAAAAAATTGGCTTTATTTTCATATCCATCCCACAAACTACTCAATACCCCTGATAATTTATTTCCAATAGATGTTGCTAAAAACCATCCGCCCATCATTAATGCAGTTAATCTTGGAGGACTTAATTTCGAAACTAAGGATAACCCCATAGGACTTAGAAACAACTCCCCTATTGTAATAACACCATAAGAGGAGATAAACCACCAAGCAGAAGACTTAATCATACCGTTCTGACTGGCATATACCCCCGCAACCATAATAAAACAAGATAAAGCAGAAATAGTTAAACCAAAAGCAATTTTAGCCGGAGTGGAAGGTTCTCTTCCTTTTCTTCTCAAGAAAGCAAAAAATGCTAAAACTAAAGGAGTAAGTGCAACAACCCAAAAAGGATTTACCGATTGAAATAAATTTGTATTAATCAACTTAATTCCTTCCCCTTCTTTCGGTAGCTTAGATTTTTCTATGTTTTTAAAATAAGGAGGGTACGTCATTTCCATCTTCTCTTTATCCGCAACTCGAAACTGTTTATCCATTACAACAAAGGTATCTTTGGCATACACATTCGATTCATCCACTAATTTCAACTGTGAAAGCATTGGCACTACCACATTTGGCACTTCGCGATCCGTATAACGATCCGCCCAGGTATTCAAAGTAGATCCATTTTGCTTGAAAACCGCCCAAAACAATATCACCACTGAAAAAATCGCCAACATCGCAGCAATTGGTTTCTTCTCTTCTTTTGGCGATTTAACGTATAATCGTCCGTAAAAAACCACCACTGGTATACAGCCAAACAAGAAAGCGTCGGTAGAATGAGAGCCAACAAGCGGTTCTGGTAGAAAATATCCAATCAATCCAAAAACAATCGAGGGTAATAAAACCGCAGCAAAAATTTTCCATAGTGGTAAATCAGATTCCGATTTTTCTTTGATTACATCTACATGTTTAAAATGTTTAGTTCCAAACCAGAAAATAATAATTCCAATAAACATACCTATTCCTGCCGCAATAAATGCCGCACCCCAACCAATCATATTATATAACGCTGCACCGAAAAAATTACATACAAATGCACCTATATTAATTCCCATATAGAAAATATTGTACCCCTCGTCTTTTTTATCTTTATACTTCTCGTTATTATACAAATTACCAAGAAGTGTCGAAATATTCGGTTTAAAAAAGCCATTTCCAAGTATCACTAAAGACATGGAAAGGTATAACATTGGTAAGGAATGTACTGACATTAAGCAATACCCAATCCCCATCATGATTCCACCCATGGTTATTGATCTTCTATAACCTAACACCCGATCTGCTAATAAGCCACCAATAAAAGGAGTAAGAAATACAAACGCAATAAATGTTCCGTATAAATCGGATGCTTCCGCTTCTGTCATCGAAAACCCATTTACGGTATCCTTTAAATACAAGGTGAAAATTCCGATCATTAAATAATAACCGAAACGTTCCCACATTTCAGAGAAGAATAGAAACGGTAATGCTTTAGGATGTGATTTTTTCATTTTTTCAGGATTGAAGATTGGAAGATTACAAATTGAAAATTGACCGATTGTAGATTGTTAAATTGAAAAGATAGTTAGAAATTGATAGATTCAAAAACTACATGGAATAAAAAAGGGCTGTACGAATACAGCCCAAATTAGTTTTGAAAAAAGTATTAAACTATTCCATGCATCATTTTAGATAAACGACGTGAAAGGAATAATAATACTAAACCTAAAGCTATAACAAACACTGAGATCGACATGAAAATTGTGTAAGCCCCCATTACTTCAGTGTATTTCGCAATGTAACCGCCTAAGATATTAGCGAAGAAAGAGGATAACATCCATACTCCCATCATTAAAGACGCTAATTTTATCGGTGCTAATTTAGTAATCATAGATAATCCCACTGGAGACAAACATAATTCAGCAATTGTATGAAGGAAATATGTTAATAGTAACCAGATTAAAGCAGCTTTCTGTTGAACAACTTCAGCACTACCTGTTCCAGTAGTTTTAACTTCGTAAGTAGCCATAATCATAAAGAAGAATCCAATCCCTAAAATAATCATGCCTAAACTCATTTTAACAGGAGTACTAATTTTTGCACCAAATTTAGAAGCAAAGAACCAAGCGAAAATTGGAGCTAGAGCAACAATCAAAATTGGATTGAAAGATTGGAAGAAAGTTGTAGGAATTTCCCATCCACCAACATGACGATCAATATATTTATCCGTATATAAAGTTAAAGAAGAACCTGCTTGTTCAAAGCCAGCCCAGAAAAATATTACAAAGAAAGTTAATATAAAAATTACTGCTAATCGTTGTCTTTCAATTTTCTTCATAGCAGGATCAACTACTTCGTTCGCTTTAATAACTTTATCTGCAGCTTTTTCTTCTTTGGATTTAACAGCTGGTTTTAAACCAATTTCTAATAAATATTTTTTAGAAAATAGATTGAAGAAAATTTGACCTAAACCCATTCCAATTGCAGCAGCTAAAAATCCATATTTATAACCATATTGCAAAATGATTTCTTTCCCATCAGGACCTTTACCAGTAACAGCAAACCAATCATCCGCCAACATACCAATAACCAATGGCGCTAACAAAGCTCCTAGATTGATTCCCATGTAGAAAATAGAGAAAGCCCCATCTTTCCTGGGATCCCCCTCACGGTACAACTGACCCACAATTGTAGAAATATTAGGTTTAAAGAAACCATTTCCAATAACAAGCAAAACTAATCCTATCGCTAATCCTACATGGGTATTCATGAAGAATAAAGCCAATTGACCAGCAAACATAGTAATCCCACCAATAGTAATTGCAAGACGTTGACCAAGAAATCTATCTGCAATCAGACCACCAAACAATGGAGTGAAGTAAACAAAACCTGTAAAAAAACCATAAATTAATGAGGCATCTTCACTTGGAATATTTAAGCCATTTTCTGCCCATAATTTTGTCATGTACAAAATAAGTATACCTCTCATTCCATAATAACTAAATCGCTCCCACATTTCTGTAAAAAACAATAAAAATAAACCTTTAGGATGCCCAAAAAGAGTTCCTTGAGCTTCAATTCTTGAAATTAAATCGTTCTTTGAATCCATTATCATTATAAATTTTGAGTCGTGAAAGTAGGAAATAAATTTTAATTAATATCTTTCCCTTGATAAATAACTTTTTATGTTAATAAATATACATACACATCACGCTCGAAATAGTCAATACGAAATTATACAAAGTGACACGTTAGAATTAGATCGTCCTTTTTCTTTCGGACTATTACACCATCCCTATCCTGAAGCATCTAAAACAGTAGAAACAATAGATCAGATTTATCGTAATAAAAACTGTCTAGCAGTAGGGGAAATTGGGTTAGACAAAAACTCAACTATTGATTTAGATATACAAATACAAAAATTTAAAAAACAATTATTTGCATCTGAAAAATACAAACTCCCTGTAATTCTACATTGCGTAAAAAGTTGGAATGAAATTCTTCAAATTAAACAAGTAACAAACCCAAGCCAAACATGGATATTTCATGGTTTTCGAAAAACAAATTTATTGACATCTGTATTAGAATGTGGCATACATATCAGTATCGGGACAGCCGTAATTTGGGACGAAAAACTGCAAGAGCAAGTTAAAAAAATCCCAATAAACCGTTTGTTTTTAGAAACCGACAATGACACAAATTATACGATTGAAAACGTCTATCAGAAGATAGCTTTGATAAAAAATATATCTTTACAAGCATTAAAAGACCAGGTGTATACAAATACGAAAAACACTTTTCAAAAATGGGAAATTGGCTAGAAAGAACTGAACTTATCTTAGGAGAAGATAAAATAAATCAATTAAAAAACGCACATGTACTCATCGTGGGGCTTGGAGGAATTGGCTCTTACGCAGGAGAATTTATTGCAAGAGCAGGAGTTGGAACGATGACAATCATCGATGGAGATGTTTTTGATATCACAAACAAAAACAGGCAATTAACAGCTCTTAACTCAACCATCGATAGAAACAAAGCGGTAGTACTTGCGGAGCGCATCAAAGACATTAATCCAGAAATACACATAAACATTGTTGAAGAATTTGTGCTACCTGAACGTGTATGGAAAATACTAGAAGAATACAAACCAGATTACGTTATGGATTGTATTGACTCTGTAACACCAAAAATAGAATGGATAAAAGCCTGTTTACGCTTAAAAATCAAGATTATTTCGCATTTGGGAGCGGGAGGAAAATTGGATCCATCTCAAGTAAAAGTAGCAAAACTTGAAGTCGCTAACAACTGCAAATTAGGTCGATACATCAAAAAACGCTTACGTCGTGAAGGCGTAAACTTTAAACGCGTAAAAGCAGTGTTTTCAACGGAAGTTCAGATCAAAGAATCTTTAAAAATGACCAACGGACTAAACTATAAACGTTCATTTTACGGAACAGTAAGTTATATGCCAGGGCTTTTCGGACTACACGGCGCTGCAGAGGTGATAAAACATTTAAGCAGGGATGTGATAGATGAGTGAGGAGTGAAAAGTGAAGAGTTAAGAGTTACGAGTTAAGAAGGGATATGGGAGATTTGAATATTTTACTTATTTAAAGCAATAGTTTTATTAAAATAATTTAAATATCTTAATGTAAACAAATTAATAAAAATATAATAGAATTAAAAAATTAATTAAAACTAAATAATTAGTATGAATATCAAGTTTATTGCTAAGCGTTTAATGATTATATTCTACTTGTTTTTGATTGCTTGTAGTGAGACAGAAGCGACTACTAAATTAGGGTCATTAGCATCCATTGAGGCGGGGGAAGACAATAGTTATGCCAACATATATCGCGTAAGCACGAAGCATTTGCATTTAGATCTCGATGTAAACTTTGAAAACAAATCCATTTATGGTATTGCAAGACACGAAATAGAAAACAATCATGCGGACACAGCTATTTTTGACATCAAAGGTTTACAAATTCAGAAAGTAACATTAGGGGCAAAGGGAAAAGAAAAAAACACTAGCTATATTATTGGTATTGAAGACTCTATATATGGAGCTCCATTAAGTGTTTTAATCACTCCAAAAACACGTTATATTAATATTTATTACCAAACCACAGATCAAACCACAAGTTTACATTGGAATAATGAGAAAATAAAACCAACATTTTCAAACGATTCTATTCAAAAAGACTCGTTAGTAGGATCAAGTACTACTCCAAGTTATGTTTATACCTTACCTGGTGAGCAATTTATACGTAATTGGATACCATTACAAGATATTGGGTATCGAAAAATCAATTATTCCGCTACAGTGAGAGTTCCTGAAGGTCTTTTACCACTTATGGGTACCATTAATCCAACTAAAAAGAATGACAGTAGTGCCTATCATTTTTCGAGTGTTACCCCTGTTTCGATTTATGACATAGGCTTAACTATTGGGAATTTTAAACATAAAAAACTATCCGACAAAATCGGAATTTATTTCATACAAAAAGTCAACAAATCAATACTGAAAGAAACAAAAACCTTACCCGTAATTTTTAAAAACATAGAGAAAACTTATGGAAAATCACCTTGGCCTATAACTAACTTAATCGTTTTACCTGATACTTCACCATTCCACAATTACACGTATCCTTGCTTGTATTTCATACACCCGAGTATATTTTCTAAGTTTGAGAATTCTACCTATGACCTTGAACAATTCTTACTAAATCATTGGCCGAGTACATTTTTCTCTAATACTTGTAAAAACAATATATCGCTTGAAACTGGCATTAGCAACTACTATCTAAATCGCTTCATTTTAAAAAATTACGGTAAAGAACAGGCTGAATTAGCATCTAAATTATATATCAACACGTGTTTATTATCGGCGCACGAAGATTTTCCACGCCAATTTATACCTGTAAATGTTTACACTAAAAACTGCAATGAAAAAAGCAGTACACAAACAAAGGATATTGCTTTCAAACAACTCAAAGGATATTTATTGATGAAGTCATTAGAAACGAGTCTAGGCACTGTAAAACTAGACCGGTTTGTTCGAAAATACCTACTGGAAAATCAAACACATTCATTAACAGACTTCGAACGTGAGTTAAATCACTATTTAGTTCAAGAAGAAGTTATTCGTTTCCCTTTAAAAACCTGGTTATACGGTAAAAAAATCCCTCCATTCACCTATAAAATAAGTTCAAAAAGGCATTTACAGATCCATGTTTTTGTCAAATCATTTTTGAGTAATAAACGATTCTTTCGACTACGAAAAACCAAAGTAACCTTTACGCATTTCACCCAATTTGATTGGCTAACTTTTATTTCATTACTACCTGCAAAGACGGAAGTTAAAAAGCTTTCACAACTCGACGCTCAATTTCATTTATCGTATCATCCAAATAAGAATATTCAATCTGCCTGGATTAAGTATGGTATTAAAAATAATTATAAAGGGGTTCAAACAGCTTTACAAAGTGTTTTAGCACGATATGGAGATAAAGTCTACCAATCATCTTTCAATCTAGATAAAACTCTTTAAAACTACTCTTACAGTATTCTTATAATTGCGCATAAAAAAGGGTGTCTCAATTTTATTGGACACCCTTTTAGGAATTATTATTTGGAATATATCTTACTATTCTCCGAATTTTTCAATTACTTGTTGCGTTACCCCAGTATTAGAGAATCCTCCATCGTGGAATAAGTTTTGCATAGTTACATAACGAGTTAGGTCAGAGAACATAGAAACACAGTAATCTGCACATGCTAAAGCAGAAGCGTTACCAAGTGGAGACATTTGTTCTGAGAAATTAATGAATTCAGTAAATCCTTTAATTCCTTGTCCTGCTGTAGTCATAGTTGGCGACTGAGAAATTGTATTCACACGTACTTTTTTCTTGATACCGTAGTGGTAACCAAACGAACGAGTAATAGACTCTAACAACGATTTAGCATCCGCCATGTCGTTGTAATCTGGGAAAATACGTTGCGCAGCAATATATGTCAATGCAACCACTGATCCCCATTCATTTAATGCATCTAATTTATGCGCTGTAGCTAATGTTTTATGCAAAGAAATAGCGGAAACATCCATTGTTTGATTATAGAATTTATAATCATTTTCTGTATAATGCTTTCCTTTACGAACGTTTGGAGACATACCAATTGAATGAAGTACGAAATCTATTTTACCGCCCAAAATTTCTTGTGCTTGAACAAATAAATTTTCTAAATCTTCAACACTTGTTGCATCTGCTGGAATAACAGTTGCGCCAGTCTTTTCAGCCAAATTATTAATTTCCCCCATACGCATAGCGATAGGTGCGTTAGTCAATACGAATTGAGCTCCTTCTTCGTGCGCTCTTTCAGCAACTTTCCAAGCAATTGATTGTTCGTTCAATGCTCCGAAAATGATACCTCTTTTACCTTTTAATAAATTATTTGCCATTTTATTTTGCTTTGGTTACAAATATAGAAAGAAAAAACGTGTTATAACGCTATTTTTAGTCCGTCAAACGCAGGATAAACATTAGAAGGGCATAAAGCTTGAATTTCTTCGTGGGTCCCGAAGAGATGTGAAATATGGGTTAAATATGCTTTTTCCGGTTTTATTTCCTCGATTAGTTGGAGTGCTTCATCCAGATTGAAATGCGAAATATGTTCTTGAATTCTTAGTGCATTTACTATTAAAACTTTTACACCTTTTAATTTTTCTCGCTCTGATTCACTGATTGTTTTAGCATCTGTTATATATGCAAAATCTTTAATCCTATAAGCTATTACAGGCATTTTATAGTGCATCACCTCGATTGGTTGTACTTCTAACCCTCCTTGTAAGATAAACTTTTCGTTTTGAATCGTATTTAACTGAATCAAAGGTACGCCTGGATATTTATCTTCATCAAAGACATAATGAAATTCGCGCTTTAAAGCTACCTCTACCCTTTTAGAGCAATAAACTTGCATATCCCGGTCTTCTTTGAAGTTAAATGCTCTAACATCGTCCAAACCACTTATGTGATCTTTATGTTCATGCGTAAAAAGAACTGCACGTAATGTTTGAACATTTTCACGCAACATTTGATATCTAAAATCAGGTCCGGAATCAATTACGTAGTTCTCACCATTGTAAGAAATTAAAATCGAGCATCTTAAACGTTTGTCTTTGGGGTTATTGGATGTGCAAACCTTACAATTACAAGCAATTACAGGAACACCTTGGGATGTACCTGAACCTAAAACAGTAATTTCTAGTCTGCATTTCATACTTTATTTACTTTTGATTTGACCACGCTAACCAAAAACAAACTCCACCCTACAATCATCAATAGCCCCCCAACTGGAGTTAATGGTCCGAAAATCATTCCAAGTTTAACTCCTAATAAATTTTGAAAAACTAATATATAAATCGACCCGGAAAAAATTAAAACGCCAAAAAGTATACATCGAAACATCATTTTTAAGGAAAAATCAAAATTTTGACCCATAGAAACTAATGAAAGCAAGGCAATTCCATGATAAATTTGATATTTTACAGCAACTTCGTAAGAAGCTAATTGTTCCTTTGTTAATATTTTTTCAAGAGCATGGGCACCTAAAGCACCAAATACAATACCTAGCACAATAAAAATCGTTGCAAATGTTATAATATTTTTATCTAACTTACTCATATCAATTCATTAATGCTTTTGCGTTTTCAATTGCAGCTTTGTTTATATTATCTCCGCTCATTAATCTAGCAATTTCTTCAATTCGTTCTTTTTGTGATAAATTTATTACTTCAGTAGTTGTAATTTCCGTTTCATGAGATTTGGTAACTTTTAAATGGTTCTGTCCTTTCCCAGCTACTTGAGGAAGATGTGTAATTGCAAATATCTGCATATAGTCTCCCATCTTATGTAAGATATTTCCTATTTTTTGTGCTACTTCTCCTGAAACACCAGTATCAATCTCATCAAAAATTAACGTTGGAAGTTGTTTTTTTGCAGAAACAAGATATTGAAACGCCAACATCACGCGCGATAACTCTCCTCCACTAGCAGCTCTCTCGATTGGTAATGGAATCATTCCTTTATTTGGAGAAAATAACAACTTCATTTCCGTAAAACCGTTTACGGAAAATTTTTCAGTTTTAGCAAGATCAAAAACAATTTGTGTATGAGGTAACTTTAGCTCAGTTAATAATTCAATCAATTGATTTTGAATAGTTAAAGATCTACTCACACGTGTAGTATGTAAAACTTCTGCTTTTTCTGTTAATTCAACTTCTAATAATCTCAGTGTATTTTTTAAGGCAGCAATATCAATCTCAAGTTCCTCTACAGAAAATTGTGATTTAGATAAATTGGTGTAGATTTCAAGTAACTCTGATTGATTGATGACATTATGTTTTCTTAAAGCGGTATTCAACAAATCAATTTTAGTTGTAAGTATTTGTTTTTGTGCTGGATTTACATCTAAATCGTCTAAATTTGACATTGCTTCTTGACCAATATCTAATAATTCCAAATACGTCTCTTTAAATCTTTTTGACAATGTATCCAACTGAGGATACATCCCTACAATTTTATCTAACCTGGATTTTACTTGAATTAATTGATTTAATGCATTTGTCGCTCCGCCTTCATCGGTTAATTGATCTATTAACAGGGAAAATCCAAGTTTTATATCTTCGCTATTTTCAATTGCTTTTAACTCATTATCAATATCTTGAAAATTTGTAGTCATTAACTCCAATTTCTCCAATTCATCCAATTGAAAAGCTACATAATCAGCATTCAATAATGATTTTTTAAGTATTTCTTCTTTTTTATTTAATTGAATTCGGGTTGATTTATAGGTTGTAAACAGTGTATTGAATTCATTTTTCAGTGAAAAGGTATCCCCTAAAACATCTAGCAACTCCATTTGAAACTCCATATTTTTCAAATCGATAGTATGGTGCTGTGAATGAATATGAATTAATTTTTCCGCCAATTCTTTCAATACGCTCAACTGAACAGGTGTGTCATTAATGAAAGCACGAGATTTACCCTGTGCTGAAATTTCACGACGAACAATGGTTTCTTCATTAAAATCTAGTTCTTGCTCACTAAAAAATGCATCTAAATCAAAATTTTGAATTTTAAATACAGCTTCTACTACAGTTTTCTCTTCTTTATTTCGAATCACGGAATAGTCTGCCCTATCTCCTAAAATAAGATGTAGAGCACCTAATAAAATAGACTTACCAGACCCTGTCTCTCCTGTTATAACCGTAAAACCTTTCGAAAAATCTAAAGTTACTTTTTCAATTAGTGCAAAATTTTGAATATATAAAGAATGTAACATTAGTTTAGTATTTCTTGATATTTTGAAGAATTAACAGCGTCAATTTTTTTTAGTAGGTTAACCAAATCTGTTTTTTCTGTTAATGTAGCGTCGTAAAATAAATTTTTTAATTCCAAAGTTTTTGCTTGCACAAAAATGCTGACATTGATTGAATTTGGTCTTGTGGTTGAAATTTTATTTAATTTATTCAATGCATTAAACATATTTTTTCTAGCAAGGTCTTTGTTTTCAAACAATTGATCTAATCCTTTTCTATTATATTCGTAATTACATTCACGTAATGGCTCAAACAATTGATGTAAAGTATTATCAATTAACCAATATCTATTTTTTTTTGAGGTTTCATTAGACATCCAACCTTTTATATTGGAAGATTGAGCATTTGCAACAATTTGTTGAGCTTCTACAAAAAATGGATTTCCTCCTTTTAAGGACATAGAATCGTAATCTACTCCAAGAATATAGTAGGCATAAAAAGCAAGTACTGAAGTAATATTGTCACGAAATTGATTGGGAGCATATATTAATACTGAATTTCTAGTGAAAGGAAATGATATATCCATATCTACAAAATTAAATGCAGTTGTATTATAGGTGCTTTTAAATGCAGGTCTAGAAGATTGAATCTGCATAGTTCCTTCATACACTCCTGGAGAAGGAATTGCATTTATTTGAATTTGAATATTACAATTTATCCTTTCTTCAACAGTAAATTTATCTTTTGTCCATTTTGTGTTATTCATAAACTCAAAAACGGTTTGTTTCATTTGAGTAAAAATTTCTTGCTCTACTGACGAAACCTCTAATTTTGCATCACTCAACACTGTTACCTGACAATTAAGTTCTTGTGAACTTAAAACGGAAGAAATAAAAAGAAAAATAGTAAATACAAAGATTTTAAACATAGCTTAATAATTGTTACATAAAGCTACATAAAAAGGTTTAAATAAGAACAAGCGCACTTTCTTTTTTATTCGAATGATTTCGAAATAAATGTAACTATATCCGTGGCTAGTTCTTTTTTAGATTTAAGTGGAAAATCAGTAATTTGTAGATTTTTCGAAATGATTGAAATTTTGTTTGTATCATAACCAAAACCTGCCCCATCATTTTCAAGTGAATTAACGACAATAGCATCTAAATTCTTACTAACTAATTTTTTATCTGCATACTCTAATGCATTGTTTGTTTCGAGTGCAAATCCAAGCAAAAATTGACTTTGTTTCTTTTTCTCTCCTGCCCATGCTAAAATATCAGGATTTTTGATAAGTGTTAGCGCAAGTTCCTCTTCTTTTTTCTTAATCTTTTGCGATTCTTGTACTATTGGACGATAATCAGCAACCGCTGCACAAAACACACCAATTTCGTATGACTGCCAATTATCTTGAACTACGCCAAGCATTTCATTAGCAGAAACAACATCTTTAACCTGTAATTTAGGATGTACCAATGTTAATTTGGTAGGTCCTGAAATTAGCAAAACTTCTGCCCCTCTATTTAGAAATTCTTCCGCGATTGCATACCCCATTTTACCTGTTGAATGATTCCCAATAAAACGAACTGGATCAATATGCTCATGCGTAGGCCCAGCAGTAATTAACACTTTTCTGCCGAGCATAGAATTTTGAAACATAAAAAAAGTATGCAATCTTTTAACTATATCTTCAGGTTCTGTCATTCTACCTTTACCTATTAATCCACTTGCAAGAAAACCACTTTCAGCAGGTATAATTTGCACACCGTATGCATCTAATTTATTTAAATTATTGGTTGTTGTAGGATGAGCATACATATCTAAATCCATTGCAGGAGCAATAAAAACTTGACTTTTTGCAGAAAGATAGGTGGCGGTCAATAAATTATCACAATAACCAGTTGCAAGTTTTGCTAAAGTATTTGCAGTAAGTGGAGCTATTAGAAAAACATCTGGCCACATCCCAAGATCAACATGGTTAGTCCATTGACCATCTTTTTGATTCCAAAAATCGATATATACCGGATTTTCAGAAAGCGTAGCAATTGTAAGGGGACTTATAAAATCACAAGAGGCAGGAGTCATTATACATTTGACTTCTGCCTCTTCTTTTTTGAATAATCGTATAAGGAAAGCGATTTTATACGCTGCAATACCTCCAGTAATCCCTAAAAGTATTTTTTTTCCTTTCATTTTATTTTTTGTCGTCGTCTTCGTACTTGCGCACGTATACTTTATCCTCCAACATTTCAGACATAGCAATTGCTACTGGTTTTGGAAGTTTCTCGTAGTATTTGGAGATTTCAATTTGTTCACGATTTTCGAATACTTCTTCCAAATTATCCGTTGTAGAAGCAAATTCTTGTAATTTACTTGTCAACTCTTCTTTTAATTCAACAGAAATTTGGTTAGATCTTTTTGCCATTGCAACGATCGTCTCATATACGTTACCTGTTTTCTCTTCGAAATCGATTGTATTTCTAGTGATAGTTGAACGCTCAGAATTTGTGTTTTTGAAATTCATACGATGATTTATGTTAAAATTTAAATTAAACTTCTTAAATCAAGCGACCAATTAAGTTTTTCAACTCTTCTGAACGCTCTGAATTTGGAAATTCTAGTACAAATTTACTATATCTTTCCATTGTTTTGTCAATTCTTTCCTTTTTTTTGTCTTCGACGCTATGTTTTGCTAGTTGGTAGGAGTTATTAATAAGAATCTCCCAAACATTTTCTCTGTAAATAGAGACTGGAAATTCTTTTAAAAATGTTTCGGAAGTAACGATTGCAGCTTTATAATTTTCTGTTCGGTCATATACTTTTAGTGACTCATAGTCTTTATATTGAAGTTTAAATCGTAGTTGATCCATTAATTTATTACATGTATCAATCCTATCCGATTGCGGGAATTTATAAATAAATAATTGCAATTCATTTAAGGCAGTTTCCGTCTCTGCTTGATCTAAAGAAGCGCTAGGTGAATTATTCACAGAGCACAAAGCATATAAAAAAGAGGTTTCTTCTCTTTTAACACTTGTTGGATATTTATCTCCAAAAGATGCTAAATAGTATTGCGCTGTATAGTAATCACCTAATCTATAATTGGCAATCCCTAAGGAGTAATAGGAATTTTCACCTTCAGAAGTCTTTGGTGTTCTTTGATAAACTTGTTCTAATAAGGTAATAGATTTAGGGTAGTTTTCTTGTTCAAATAACTTTAGCCCCAATTCATACTTACGTTTGTAATCATCATTTTTAACTACCCTAGCGTATTCAGAACAAGCACTAACTAACAAACTTAGTACAACTATAAAAACGTAAAAAATACGCATAAACGTTTATAAATTGATTATTTTACTCGAATAGTAACACCTACTTCAAGTGTTTTATTTTTACGTATACCGTTGAGTTTACATAATTCATCTAAAGTTAAACCATTGTCTTTAGCAATTCTAAATAAAGAATCACCACTTTTAACCCTGTGATATTTACGTGCTTCTCTTATGGGAAGTGATTTTTCAGGAAGAGAACTTTTGGAAGCGATTGCTGCACCAGCAAGTACTTCTGTTACTTCAACACTATTATCAATTTCTTCAAACTCCTCTTCTATATCCACATCTTTCATTCTTGACGGAGTAATAGAATGGTGTTTTGGTTTAAACAAATCTCTATGCACTAATAAATTCTCGTCCTTTACATTTTTATTTGCAAAATCAATTATGTATTCTGGATTAATTGGAATATCATAGAAACGCACTTCAAAATGTAAATGTGCACCAAAAGAATGCCCTGTATTACCTCCAAGTCCAATAATATCTCCGGCTTTCACTTCTTGATTCGGAACAACTAGAAGCTTACTTAAGTGAGCATAAAATGTCTCTAATCCATTATAATGACGGATAACAACTAAATTACCAAACCCACCTTTATTAAACTTAGCATAACGCACTTTACCACTCCATGCAGCACCTACTAAATCACCTGTCTTTAGAGAAATATCTACTCCTTGATGTGCACGACCATGACGAGGACCAAAATGTGATGTCATATACCCATCAAAAGGTATTTTAAACTCTTCAGAAAGCGTATCTCCGACACACAACCATAAGGTATCGTTTACATTTGTGAATGAATTTCTTTTTTTTGCTGAGAAACAAGTTTCTGTATCCCACGTTTGAGAAAAATTAAGGTTTGGATTAGTGGTTACCTGTTTATGCACATCAAAATTTAAAATTCCATCGAAATTATTTTCTAATGTAAAATCTTCCTCTGATTCGAAAATTAAATCGTCTGTGCTTCTTTTCTTAGCGTTTTGCGCAAAAGAAGTGATTGAAAAAGACGCTAAAACGAGTATATATAAGTATTTCATAGTAATAATTTAGTCGGGACGAGAGGATTCGAACCTCCGATCTCGCGCCCCCCAGACGCGCACTTTACCGGGCTAAGCTACGTCCCGATAGCATAAGCGTTCCAAATATACAATATTAAAAAGAGATTTCAAAAAGTAACTTTCAAAAATTAACGTAATTTGAGATTTACAGGAATGTAACTTTTAAATATATGTCCATTTTAGCGGTAAAATTCATACTACTTCCACTACAAAAATATCATAAAACAATGTTTCATTTGGCTTAACAAGATCTAACAATCCTAGTTCACCGTATCCTTCCCTTGGTGGAACAAGTACCCAAACTTTATCCGATCTTTTCACACCTAACATTGCTTTTTTCAAACCCGAAACTAAACCATGATCAGAAAACCGCATACGAAATGGCACGCCTCTTCGATAACTAATGTCATATTTAGGATTCGTTTTTGTGCCAACCATATAATGAAAATCGATTGCATTATTTTCTGTTGCTTTCTTTTCTTCAGATGCATTTTCTTCTAGTAGCCAAATCTTTACTCCATCAATTCTACTTGTTGGTTGCACCTTACTCAAAATTTTTAATCTAATAATATTATTTGCATTAGGTGGAATCAGTCCTTTTACACCATATTTTCCACGTGCTAATTTTGCAGGTAAGAATATTTCAACAAAATCTCCAACTTTTAAATGTAACAAGGCCAAATCCCAACCTTTTGTTTGCATTCCATATCCTACTAAAAAAGGAAGTGAAGAACGATTCAATAATTCATTACCATCCACTAGTGTTCCATTTTCCAAGAAAACTTGATAATTGATTTGAATTACCTCTTCTTCTTTCAGATTATCACCTTTTCCATGTTTAAACCACTTAATTTTAAGACCATCCTTCCACTTTAATTCATCAATAATCTTTGAAGGAGCAAGTGTTTTATTTGTTGAATTTGTCTTTTTCAAATCCGAAACAATGTTTTTATCTTCCTTTATTTCTTTTTTAACTCCTTCTACATTACACCCTACAAGACTTAAAGCCATACAGAAATAAACTATTTTTGCTCTCATATTAATTATTTAATTTTAATAATTCTAGATCAATCACTAAAGGTGTAATTGGTGGAATTTTATTATTATCTCCTGAAATACCATGTGCAAGATGAGAAGGAATAATCAATACTGCCTTCTCTCCCAACCTCATTTTTTTCACACCTTCTTGTACACCTGATTCAATATCCGTTTTATCTATTTTAAAAAATACAATTTCGTCTTTTGGTGTCACATAACATGTATCTCCATTTAAAAATGTAATCACATATCTAACACCAGCTTCCATGCCTGTTTTAGCAGAATCTCCTTCTGTCTTTTTATAAACACCATAATATAAACCAGAACCAGTTTGTTGCATATTTAGCATTTTTCGATGCTCCAAATACATGGCGATATTTAATTTTTCTTTTTGTGCAATTCGTTGATTCATTTCAATAGATTTTTGTTTACTCCAATCGATTTCTTTTTTTTCTTTATTGGAATTACAACTGAAAATCAGGATGATTACTAGAAAAAATAATATTGGTTTCATAGAATATAATTAATTAACAAACGTAAAATTCGAAAATTACACAAAATAGTGTGGGGCGACATTCAAAAACAATTGAATAGCATCTTCGATTTTACCGTCAAATCGACCACCAGAAGCATTTGCATGTCCTCCACCTTGAAAATATTTACCCGCCATCTCGTTTACCGGATTCTCTTTTCCTTTAGAACGAAAAGAAATTTTAACAAAACCACCTTCTGCTTCTACAAACAACACCGCAGCACGCATTCCAAAAATGGATAATGCAGTATTTACGAGACCTTCGGTATCCCCTTTTTGATGATTAAATTTATGTAATTCCTCTACAGTCAACCAAATATATGCGATTCGCATCTTATCATCTACAACCAACTTATCTGAACACGCATATCCTTTCAATCGCAAACGATCTAATGTATTTGTGTCATGAATATTTTCGTGGATAATTGCGTGATTGAATCCTAATGGCAATATTCGAGAAATAATTTCATGCGTTCTCGGTTGTACAGAAGGAAAACGAAATGAGCCAGAATCTGTCATGATACCTAGATAAATCGCCATACCAATTTCTGGAGTTAAGTGTTCGTTCCAATTTGCTCCTTCTATGACATCATACACCAATTGGCATGTAGAACAGGATGTAGTATCAGAAAGCATTACGTCCACATAATTTTCCGGATTTAAATGATGATCTATCATCACTTTTTTACCATCTGTACCACGAAGTGCATCCCCCATTACATCCCCCATACGTGATGGCTCATTGTAATCTAAGGAAAAAATTAAATCAGCAGCATTTAAATATTGACGAACTTCATTTTCTTTCGTTTCAAAATCTACAATTTCATCCACATTTGGAACCCAAGCTAAATAATTCGGAAAAGGATCTGGATGACAAATAACCACTTCTTTACCTAATGCCTTTAGAGTAAGATATAATGCGATTGAACTGCCGATTGAATCTCCATCTGGCGATTTGTGGGAAGTAATTACAATTTTGGATGCTGATTCGACTAGTTTTTTAATTTGTGAGTATTGTATCATAAGAATATAGATGGTCGCATGAATAAAAATCTAAGAAGCGATGTGTAATAGAAGTTACCGCCGGATTACAAATCCAACGGAGCAATTAGTTGTAAAATAGATTTTATTTCTTGATGGATTCTGTTTGCTAGGTTAGTAGAAACAGGTACTAAAGGTAAACGTAAATTTTGTTGCATAATTTCACGATTTTCCAAAGCCACTTTGACACCACCTGGATTTCCTTCTTCGAAGAACAATTTAGTAATGTTTAGTAATTCATGATGAATTGGTCGCGCTAAATCAAATTCTCCCTTCAACGAAGCATTTACCATTGTTGAAATTTTTTCTGGTAATGCATTCGCTACAACAGAAATCACACCGTCTGCACCACAAGCAATTAATGGCATTGTGATCGCATCATCTCCAGACAAAACTAGAAAACCTTTTGGTTTACGATTTATGATATCCATAATTTGTTCGAAATTACCTGATGCTTCTTTCACAGCAACAATATTTGGTAATTCAGCTAAACGCAAAGTGGTATCAGCTAACATATTTGAGCCTGTTCTTCCAGGAACATTGTATAAAATAATAGGCAATTTACTTGCTTCGGCTAAAAATTTAAAATGCTGATAAATTCCTTCTTGCGTAGGTTTATTATAATAAGGTGAAACAGAAAGAATTCCATCTACACCAGTAGGAACGTTAGCGATTGCTTTGGCAACTTCTAGGGTGTTATTTCCTCCTACTCCATAAACAATAGGTAAACGGCCTGCATTTTCTGAAATAATCGTTTGAAGAATTTCTTCTTTCTCTTCTTTACTTAAGGTTGGTGACTCAGCAGTTGTTCCCATTACCACTAAGAAATTAGTACCTCCTTGAATTTGTAATTGAACTAATTTGCGTAGTGCATCAAAATCTACGGATTTATCTGATTTGAATGGTGTTACTAATGCCACACCGGAACCTTTGAAGTTGTTCATATCGATTGAAATTTATTTGTCAATATAGGTTCAAAGTTAGAAAATATAAGGAAATTTTAATTTGATTTTGTTTTTTTTTAATTTCCAACCCTAAGAATTGATAAACCATGCGAGTTTAAAAGATACCTTAT
>CANHRS010000047.1 GCA_947463445.1 Flavobacteriia bacterium
ACTGAAAAAGAAAAATTAGAACGTGTTGAAACTTATTTTTTATCCAAACACAAAGGATTTAATCACCCTTTTTTACAGCTATTTCTTTTAGAACTCGAAAAGGACAACTATACTATTAACGAACTAGCAACAAATTTTAATACAACACCCAAAACAGTTATTAAACATTTCGAAAAACACCTATGTAAATCTCCAAAAGAATATCAAAAAATTATTCGGTTTCGAAAAGCACTAGCAAAGATTCAAGTGCAAAATGAACCGCTTTCAATGACAGAATTATCCTATATTCTAAACTATTTTGATCAATCCCATCTTACAAGAGAATTCAAAGCGCTAACAGGATATACTCCTACCTACTTTTTTAAAAACATTAGTAGATTGGAAGCAGGTAAAATAAATTGGATGTTTCTGTAGGTGGTTAATTTTATACAATTTTATTTCAAATTAAGCTTTTACATTTGACTTAAAATTATAATCGAAAAAACCATGAAACTAATTTTAGCTACAGTACTTATTCTTAATTGTCTATGTACATTTTCTCAAAAAATTGAAGCCAAGTCCTTACTTTGGAAAATCTCAGGAAATGGACTGAAGGATACCAGTTACCTATACGGAACCATACATTTAATTGACAAAAAAGATTTTGTCCTAACACCTCAACTAAAAAGATCTTTCAAAAAAACACACGCGTTAGTATTAGAAGTAAATATAGAAATGGACACGCCAACAAAACAAGAAATGGCAAGAAAAATGATGTATCCAAACCGACAAAGTATCCAAAATTATGTATCTCCATCCGACTATAATTATTTACACTCGTACCTCATCGACACCCTGAAAATATCGTCTTTAAAGACTACCATATACGAAATGTTGACTCCTTTTTTCTTCGAATCCATAATCGCAGAAGAGCAAATAAAGAACGTAAAATCGTATGAAAAGACACTTGCTAAAATGGCACGTAAAAAAGAAAAACTATTTGTAGAAACGATACAAGAACAAATGGATATTGTAAATGGCGACTCATTGCATGTACAGATTAACAACCTAATGAGAAATATTCGTGCTGGTAAACTTAACGCAGATAAGGAAATGAAAGAAATGATTAAACTGTATGTAAATCAAGACCTTCAGGGACTATACAATTACGTTACTGCTTCGTTTGTAGAATTTGAAAAAGACCCTGAAAAAATAGATGAAATGCTAGCCAAAATGTTAACGAACCGCAACAAAAAATGGATTCCGCTTTTAAGTAATTGGATGCAAGAAAAATCGCTATTTATTGCAGTTGGTGCAGGTCACTTAGCAGGAGATGAAGGTGTTATAAATTTATTAAAGAGACAAGGTTATACCGTTGAACCCGTGTTTAATTAATCCCACATCACATTTAAAATACATTTAGCGATTACTGCTATTTTCTTTGGATATGGAGTAGGGATTGCAGATAAATAATTTCGTACATTCGTTCAAATTTACAGAGAATGGGAAATTACCTACACATTATCATAAGTACATCGGGAGTTTACCTCTTCATCATCCTTGCTTTACGTGTCTTGGGTAAAACCGAACTAGCACAGTTATCCATTACCGACTTAATCTTTGTTTTATTAATCAGTAATGCGGTTCAAAATGCGATGGTTGGATCTGACACTTCTTTAGGAGGTGGAATTTTAGCTGCTAGTGTACTATTTATTCTCAACTTCATCTTCAAAAAACTGAAATACAAATTTCCAAGCCTTCGCAAAGTGTTGGAAGGTGAACCTGTGATTTTAATTCACCATGGTAAAATCATCGATTCTAATTGTAAAAAAAACGGAATTACCAAAGAAGAATTATTACAAGTAATTCGCGAACATGGAAGCCATTCGATTGAAGAAGTGGATAGTTTAATTTTAGAAACGGATGGTAATATTAGTGTGGTATCTAATGAATACAAACACCACAGCATTAGAAGATTGAAAAAGAGAAAAAATGCTTAACTACCCCTCATTATATAATATCATCGACTACACCCTACTCGATCCTGCGGCTTCCGAACAAGAAATTCTAGATATATGCGCAAAAGCGATTAAACTTCAAGTGGCATCTGTTTGTATTACCCCAGACAAAGTTCGTATTGCAAAACAAGAACTAGAAAATTCAAACGTCTTAGTTTGTACAGTAGTTTCCTTTCCTTCAGGTGAAAATACACTCGAAGAAAAAGTACTCGAAACAACAGAAGCCATTCTGCATGGCGCAGATGAAATCGATGTTGTCATTCATTACAAAAAAATTGCAGACAAAGCATATTTGACAAAAGAATTGGAAACATTAGTCGAAGTATGTCATGCACACACTTCTAAATTACAAAAACCAATCACACTAAAAGTAATTGTCGAAAGTGGCTTACATACCTTAGCGGAAACTGCATTTTTCACCAACGTATGTATCCAAACAAACGTAGATTTCATTAAAACTTCTACTGGAAAAGTGGCAATTGGAGCAGAATTAGAGAAGGTAAAGGTCATGCATCACGAAATTCAAAATGCAAGCTCTACCTTAAAAATCAAAGCTTCTGGAGGATTACGTGACATGCAGCAAATTGAAACTTTCTTACCCTATGTGCAAAGACTAGGAATTGGTTTCCAAACTGTGGATTCTTGGTAAGACCTTAAGACATTAGACGCGAGACATCAGACTAAAACCAACGGTTTCTCAATGACCTAATAATCTTCCCTTCCCAATATACCTCTCAATGACTCAATGGTAAATATCCCCCAATAATCTTATATGCCTTATATGGTGAAAAAATAAAACCAACGGTTTCTCAATGACCTCTCTCACAAAAAACCCACACATCAATCCTAAATTTCTCCATGTCTTAATGGTAAATATCTATTATTGCCTTTAGACTTTAATTAAATACCCTTAACAAATTACTACCATTCCATTGCGTCTGGTATTGACGAAGTCCAAAGGTTGAACCTGAAATAATCGATCCATCATACAACGAAAATTTCGCCCCGGTACAACTATCGTTTAATTGCAGCATATTTTGCACATCCATGGTTAGTGGAAATACGCATTTTGTATCGCTTGCAGGAGATTGACGGTCAAAGGCAACAAATTCATCCATCGATTTTCGGTAAATTACAATTCCTTGTGCACCACAATTATCGTAATAACACATTCCTCCAATACCTTGCAACGCACTAAAACTAGGTAATTCTAAATGAATCGTAACGTCAAAAGGTATACTTGGAACCGGATTTAAATTCGTGTTTTTAGTGCAGGATAGCCCAAAAAAAACAACCAAAAAGAAAAAAATTCGTATCATTAATCTATGAAGGATAAATACATATTCTGTTGAGCAAATTTACACATAAATATGGTTTATTAAGTGTCTGGATTATTCTCCTAGCTATGGGTATTTCCCTCCATTCTTGTGCTTCCTCGAAAGAGAACAAAGAACCCAACGCGGAAGAAATTGCAAAGGAGTTACGTAAACAAAAAAAGAAAGAATTAAACAAAGCACAAAAAGCTGCTGAAAAAGCGAAAAAAGACTTTTGGAGTAAACAAACTCCGGAAATGAAGCGACTTATTCGTGAATCAAATAAAAGACAACGCGAACAACATAAATTGCGCAAAAAAAAGCACAGAAATTAAAAAGGGACCCGAAAGTCCCTAAATATTATTTCCAATAATTTCAATTAAAATTGATATTAAATTGGAATTATTAATGCTGGTGTCCGTGTTCTCCATGAACGTGACCATGTGAAACTTCCTCTTCAGACGCTTCTCTCACGTCAATAATTTCACCTTCAAAATGTAAATCAATACCTGCTAATGGATGATTAAAATCCATCTTTACAAATTCTTCATTGATATCCAATACAGTACCTAATAATTGGTGACCCTCATTGTCTGACATTGGCACTTTTGCACCAACATAAATTTCTTCTGTATTCACTTTTCCATCTTCCATATAGAAAACGTCTAAAGGAATCATCGCTACTTGCTCGTCGGATGGTGTGCCATACGCATTTTCACTTTCGATTGCAAAAGCAAACGTATCTCCAACTGTTTTTCCTGAAATATTTACTTCAAAATCTGGAATAATTGCTTCAACTCCAAATAAAAAAACCATTGGTTGTTCAGCCGTTGTTTCTTCAATTTTTTCACCTGTTTTGTGGTTTGTCAACTTGTAATTCAAGGAAACAACTTTGTTTGCTTCAATTTTCATAAATCGTTTTTTAAAAATTTCATTAAAATTACAAAACTTATTGCGTAAGACAAAAGACTTTTTGAGGAAAGACTAATAGACATTGGACAAAAGACTAATAGACATTAGACAAAAGACTATTAGACTTAAGACATTAGACTTTTAGAAAAAGATCAAAAACTTTAGATGCTTTCAATTAGATTTACTTTTTCCATAAACTTTGCGCGTAATTCTTCATCCAAAATACCATCTGTTTCAGAGAAATTCTGATGGTACTGCGGCAAGGTAAATACAGAGGATATAACTGCTCCATGTCTCGGAAAACGATCAATGGCATGCTCCAATACACCTACTCCTCCTCTTGGCCCTGGAGCCGTTGATAATAAGAATAACTTTTTACCTTCAAACATTTTTAAATTGACACGCGAAACCCAATCAAATAGATTCTTAAATACCACGGCATAACTTCCATTATGCTCTGCAAAAGAGATAATAATCAAATCCGATTCTTCTAATTTTTGGTGAAATAACACTGCATTTTCTGGCAAACCTTCTTCCGTTTCCATATCCACCGAATAGATTGGCAATGGATAATCATTTAAATCCAATACTTCCAATGCAGTACTATTAAACTGATTTGCAGCAAAACGCGCAAACTCTTTATTGATCGATTTCTTACTATTCGATGCTCCAAATGCTACTATCTTCATACTATTATTTTATTTCGTTTTCATCTCTCTTAAGTCGTCACTTCGTCTCCTGAGCTTGTCGAAGGACGTCTCTCTTTACTCGTCACTTCGTCACTTAGAATCCTGAGCTTGTCGAAGGAAGTCACTCACTTCACCCACATCAACTTTTCCTTCTCCACTTTCATTTTCAAAAATCCGAAAACAACCGTACATAGATTTCCTTGTATTTCTTCTACCGTACCAGATTGTTTGGTTTCAATTAATTTCACCGTAGAACCAATTGCTATTTTTTCTTGTAAATAGGGATCTTTTTTTACTTCTACTACTTTCTGTTTTTTAGTTTTTTTAACCGGAACACCTACTGTCGCTTTTAATGTTTCAAGACGTCTGGCTTCTTCCGACTTCGATTTCTCTACCGAAATGTATTTCTTGATTTCCTCCAGTAACGGAAGATTAATGTCTTTTTTACGACTCTTCGTCACATACCTTCCTATAAACTGTTGAAACTTTTTCCCAAGCACAATAAAGGAATTATTGGTAGCAACATTCTCTTGCATGGCTTTGTATTTTTCGTCGTACCTTCTTTTTTGTTCTTCGAAATGTAGTTGCTTTTGTGTAGCGACTTCTTGCGCTTCTATGTGTTCTTTATTTAATTTTTCGAGGTAGGTTTTCTCAGTTTGCAATTCACTCAACAACTTGTCCATATTGACTTTTTGTTCGTTGACTTTGGACTTTGCTTCCGTGATTAATTCCATGGAAATACCATTCATTTGGGCAACTTCAAACGTAAATGAACTACCCGGTTGTCCTACCGAAAAACGATACAAGGGCTCTAGGGTTTCCGTATTGAATAACATACATCCATTGATGGCATTTTTCAAGCGATCGGCTTTTAACTTAATACTCGCGTAATGGGTTGTAATCACCCCAAAACACTTTTTATTGTAGAGATGCTCAAAAAACACTTCCGCCAAAGCACCACCTAAATCCGGATCGGAACCGGTACCAAATTCATCCAAAAGCAATAAAGTTCTTCGATTAGAAACCTCTAAAAAATATTTCATCCGCTTCAAACGGTACGAATAGGTACTTAATTCATTTTCAATCGATTGATTATCTCCAATATCACTCAATATCCGTTGAAAAAAACTCATTTTACTATTTGGATGTACCGGAACTAGCAACCCAGACTGAAGCATTAACTGCATCAATCCAATGGTTTTCAAGGTGATACTTTTACCTCCTGCATTCGGACCAGAAATCACTAGCATGCGGGAAAATTTGTCCAACAAAATCGTTTGCGGAAATGTTTTCTTGCCTAATTGCTGGTTATTTTTCCATAAAATTGGATGAACTGCGTCCACCAACTCAATGCATTGTTCTTCTGAAATGGAAGGTAAATCCGCGTTTAAATCAATCGCTAATCGTGTCTTTGCATGGATAAAATCTAATTCAACCAGTAAGGATTGATACCCTTGAATTAAATGTAAATGATGGGAAATATCTGCAGTTAATTGTTTTAATATCCGAAAAATCTCTTTGCGTTCATCGTCAATGAGTAATTCTAATTCATTGTTTAAAGGAATATTAACTTGCGGTTCAATAAACGTTAAACTTCCCGTTTTGGAAGAACCAACTACCGAACCATGTACTTTTCGCTTATGGGTCGAAACAACGGTTAATACACGTCGCTCATGAATATAGGTTTCTTTCGTTTCTCCTAACAATCCTTCTTTGATGAGGCGACGCATTTCCCGTTCGAAATTACGGTTGATTTGATTTTTTAAGACTTGCATTTGTTGTCGAATCACCAACAACATTGGGGAAGCATTATCGCGAATCGTTCCTTTTGCATCGAACACTTTTTCAATCGTTTCAATGATTTCCTTCGTGTAATAAACAGAATGTGTTAAAGAAACTAAGTGTGGAAATTCTTCCTCGCGTTTATCAAAAAAATGAAGCAAGGAGTTCACCAATTCGCTGGCACGGTAAATACGCACCACCCCATCTTGGGATAAGACAGCATCAATAATTGGAAGTAAAACTAACTCTTTGGTTAACTCTTCAAATTGTAAGCCAGGAAAAGATTCTCCCGTGGTACGAATCGTATGAAATTCTTTTACCTTTTTAAGTTCAGCAGCAATATCACCAAGCAAAACAATAGGTTCCAAATTTTCAAGGCGCTCTTTAGCGGATGGTCCAATAGCGAATTCACTCAACCAACCTTGAATGGTCGTAAACTCTAAATCGTGTAAGGTCTGGTGATCGATTGGTGTCATAGTGTAAAATTAGAAGAAATCTACTAAAAACAGGGTAGAAAAAACTGCTTTTATCCAATTAATTTCTATTTTCACCCTTCAAAAATTACCCTATGAAAATTATCTCTTTTAACGTAAACGGTATTCGAGCAATTGCGCAAAAAAACTTCTTCGAGGATATGGAAAACCAAAATCCTGACATCATTTGTTTACAAGAAACGAAAGCAACTGCCGATCAGGTAAAAGACACGGTAAAAAGTTTATTTGGGTACGAAGTGTATGCCAATGAAGCAGTTAAAAAAGGGTATTCCGGAACAGCAATTATCACCAAACATACGCCAATCTCTGTTTCCTATGACATACAAATCGAAGAACACGATCAAGAAGGCCGCGTGACCTGTGCTGAATTTGAGAAATTCTTTTTAGTAACTGTTTACACACCAAATTCAGGGGGTGAATTAGCGCGCTTAGGTTACCGTCAAACCTGGGATGCAGCATTTTTGGACTACCTCAAACAATTGGAAGATAAAAAACCAGTATTGGTATGTGGAGATTTAAATGTTGCCCACAAAGAAATCGATTTAGCCCGACCAAAAGCGAATTACAACAAATTTGCTGGCTTCATGCAAGAAGAAATCGATGGGATGGATAATTACCACAAAGTAGGAATCGTAGATACCTTCAGACATAAATACCCAGAAGTTGTAAAATATACTTGGTGGAGTTACCGAGGTGGAGCACGCGAGAAAAACGTAGGCTGGCGGATTGACTATTTTTTAGCATCTGAAAAATTACTTCAGCTTGTAGAAGATGCATTCATTTTGAACGAAGTGCATGGTTCCGATCATTGTCCAGTTGGGGTTTTGATTAGAGATTAGCAGCCCTTCGACACATTTCGACAAGCTCAATGGGGACAGCTCAGGATGAAATTGCAGTTTGGGAGTATTATTGGATATTGAATTTTTAAATTTCTACTATTAATAATTACACAAACATTTGTCTAACGCAAAAAAGTCGCTATCCAACTGTAAACCAAACAATTTTAAATATCTGATTAAAATGGAATTAGGTAAACAATTTCCTTCTATACTAAACTGAATAGCATTGTTGAAATGATATATTACATTCGTAATACTGAAATTATCTATATATAGACAAACAAAACCATTGCGCTCAAGATATTCCAAAAGCAAGCCGGATTGACTTTCATGCAAAAACAAAATTTTCTTCTTGAATGTGACGAGTAGAAATAAACGCTGATTTTTTGGAGACCTTCTTCTTGATTTTTACACTATTTCGAATTACGAAACCTAAATCTAACATATGATTTAAAAAATCATTAAAACTTTTGGATAGTAACCAAAACTTAAAAAAAGACTCAACATGTTGACTAGCAAGCAAATTTATCTTTGTCTCATCTTCCGTGTAAAAATGAATATTTAATTCTGGAACAGAACAATAATAGACACTATCGTCCATTAATTCAAATTGGAGATCAAATCCAAAATTTACATTTTTGATGTTTGTAGAATCAACTTCGATAGTTGCTGACCCTTTTTTGAAACAAATCATAAAACAAAGATTTACATATAAAAATAGGAAAAATGATTTTAACAAACAACATGCATCATTAAACTTCGCTTGTCAACTTTAGGCTCATCACTTCGTCTCTCCACTCTCTAAATAGTCGTCACTCATCACTTCGTCTCTCTATACCTCCGAACCCTGAGGCTCCCTTTCCTACCGTCACTTCGTCACTCCGTCACTCGTCACTTCGAACCCGAAGGGTTCTATCCGGATTTTTCTTCACAAACGAGCTCCAGGAATTTCCACCTGCTTTGTTGTGTTCTCCGATTCCTTTGGAGAAATGATGACACACGGCAACACCTAAGCCATCTGTAGCATCCAGATATTTGGGCATGTCCTCAAACTTCAATAAGGTTTGTAGCATGGCTGCTAATTGTTCTTTGGAAGCATTTCCATTACCTGTAACTGATTGTTTAATTCGACGTGGTGAATATTCTTCAAATGGAATGTTATTTTTTAATGCAGCTGCGATTGCCACTCCTTGGGCGCGACCCAATTTCAACATCGACTGCACGTTCTTACCAAAAAATGGTGCTTCAATCGCCATTTCGTCTGGTTTGTATTCTTGGATGAGTCCGTCTACTCGGTCAAAAATGCGTTTTAATTTATCTGGATGTGTTGCTAATTTGGAAAGTTGAATAATTCCAAAGTTGAGCATCACCAATTTTTTCCCTTGCACATGAATAATTCCATATCCCATAACGGTCGTACCGGGGTCAATTCCAAGAATTATTTTATCTTCAACCATTATTTTGCATAAACGTTGTATAAAACTATAAAAAATAGCCCGATTCTCCTATTTTTCGTGAAGTTAATCTTTACGGGGATCGTATTAGCCATTATTTATACCCAACTAAAAAAAATCGACTGGAAGGATCTGCATGCTATTTCCATGGTGCAACCGATTTCATTGGTAAGCGCATTGCTTCTCGCCTTCGTGAATCAATTTTTAGAATACCGTAAATGGAAGTCAACCTTATCCTTCCTTGATGAATCCACTCAAACAGTTCAATCCTACCTTGCTGGAGTATTAACTGGATTTTTAACTCCGAGTTTGTTGGGGAACTTTATCGGTCGAATGTACTACTATCCACGCAAAAAACGCACCCAAATTATTGTTCTAACACTCCTCGGTAACGGCGCGCAATTTATAGCAAGTATTAGTTTTGGACTCCTTGCAGTAGCGGTTTTAGGACAAGAACAACTCCATATCCCGAAATTTAATAGGAGTATTGCTTTGGGAGTAATTGCACTAATGCTACTTATGTATTTTCTGTTTGACAAAAGTCCTGTTCCCATACAAAAATGGAAAACAAAAATTATACCGCTGCTTGCAGGAACAGAAAAATTACGGCTTAAACTATTGCTGTTAAGCTTACTACGTTATTTCGTTTTTAGCATACAGTATTCCTTACTTTTTCACGCATTCGGCATATCATTTTCCCTAGAATTAATACTTTGGGTATGGCAAATCTATTTTTGGAGCACCTTAGCACCATCGCTTTGGTTAGGCAAACTGTTCATCCGTGAGTCGATTGCATTGTGGATACTCCTCCCAATTATTGGTCACCCGGAAATCATCTTGCTTTCTTCCGTTTCGTTATGGATTATTAACCATGGCGTCACAGCCCTTATTGCGTTGCCATTTTTCAAAAAACAAGTAAAATGTTAGCGATACTGTATATAATTTGTTTCAGCTGTGTACTTGGCATCTTTTACTTGGGATGGTATTTAAATGACCGTTCGACTAAAAAATCAAAGCAAGAAAATTATAATTTATCTCAAATTTCTGTCGTTATTCCCTTTCGCAATGAAGCAAGTAATATACCAAATTTACTGGCCTCCATTAAACAACTTACACATTTACCACTAGAATTTATTTGGGTCAATGACCACTCCAAGGACACATCTTTAGAAACTTTAAAAAACCTTTCTCCTAATCATCAATTACTACAACTACCTAACAGTCAAATAGGTAAAAAAGCAGCTATTCGTTCGGGAATTGCATCCGCAAAAGGTTCCTACATACTAACTTGGGACGCAGACATCCAAGTACCTAAAACCTATTTTGAACACCTCCAAAAAACACCTATTTCAGCATTAAGCATATTTCCTGTATGCATGCAAGCTAATTCCATTTGGGAACTATTTTACGAATTGGATTATTATTTCTTGACGAGCATTAATGTGGCTATAAGCGGTTTTACAAAGCCGATTGTTGCTAGCGGAGCCAATTTACTTTTTGAAAAAGAAAGTTTTCTCGCTTGCGATTCTATCGTACAACACAATCACATCGCTAGTGGGGATGATCAATTTTTACTGGATGACTTCAAAAAAGCAGGAAAAACGATGCAAGTCATTCCATTGCACGGACTATGTGTTACCACCGAAACTCCACACTCCCTTAAGTCCTTTATGCAACAACGACTTCGCTGGATCGGAAAATCTTCAAAAATAAAAGATACAACAACCTATTTCATAAGTATTGTAGGAGTGTTATACCTAGTCCTATTTATCTTCCTGTTGTTTAGTACTTTTTGGTTCTATGTACTTCCTGCAAAAATAATGGTAGACATGTTCATCTTCCTTCCCTATTTACATCGATTAAATAGAAAAAAAATCACTTGGTTCTCCCCGTTTTTCACTTGTATTTATCCGATTTACTTTTTATTGATTGTACTTTTTAGGCTTGGATTGAAAACGCAATGGAAAGGACGATCGATCAATTCTTTCTAGTTTATCACAATAAAAAGTAGTTTGCTTGGTACATAAAAATTAGCATATCACAACTAAATCTATGCTTATTTTACTGGATTTCAAAAAAGATTTTTTCTACAAATACTTACACCTTAAGAAGTAGAGTTAATTTATAATCAACTTAATTTTATAAAAATTCAAAAAATAAAGAAAAAAATCCCCCGTTGAAGGACGAGGGAACCTAATGTTTTCACAACGGAATAATCCTTATTGTGATTTGCTTCAAAATTGTGAGACAAAAGTAATTTAAAATAAATGCAATGCAACAAAAAAATAAAAAAAAGCAATTAAATAGTTAAACGTAAAAAAATTACGAAGTTAGCACCATACCTTTATAAGTTTTAACAATTGTTAATCAGTCAATTATATTAAATAATCCTATGCTTTTAATACTTTGTATTTGATAAAAATGTAAATTGCGCAAAATTTCGAACAAAGCAGATTATGAAAACGATATTAGGATTGGATTTAGGAACAAATAGTATAGGATGGGCATTAGTTAAACAAGATTTTGATAATAAAGAAGGTGAAATTTTAGGATTAGGATCTAGAATTATTCCTATGAGTCAAGATATATTAGGAAAATTTGATAGTGGGCAATCTATTTCTCAAACTGCTGAACGATCTGGTTATCGAGGTGTCAGAAGATTAAGAGAGCGATTTCTATTGAGAAGAGAGCGTTTACATCGTGTGTTAAATATCTTAGGATTTCTTCCAAAACATTATTCAGAAAACATTGATTTCACGAAAAAACTTGGGCAATTTATATCAGAAACGGAACCAAAATTAGTTTACAATAATCAAAAGGAATTTATTTTTAAAGATTCTTTTGAAGAAATGTTGGCTGATTTTAATATTCACCAACCGCAATTGTTAAGCAACAACAAAAAAATACCAGCTGATTGGACTATTTATTATTTAAGAAAAAAAGCACTTACTAACAAAATAGAAAAAGAAGAATTAGCTTGGTTACTATTGCATTTTAATCAGAAAAGAGGATACTATCAATTAAGAGGGGAAGAAGAAGAAGAAGAAAATCCAAACAAACTTGTAGAGTTCCATTCTTTAAAAGTAAACAATGTATTAGCTGATGAACCTGTAAACGGTAAATCTGATCTTTGGTATTCGGTAATTTTGGAAAATGGATGGATATATAGAAGATCTAGTAAAACTCCATTGTTTGATTGGATCGATAAAACAAAAGAATTTATTGTCACAACTGATTTGAATGATGATGGAACTATTAAAACAGATAAGGAAGGAAAAGAAAAAAGAAGTTTTAGAGCTCCTGCTGAAACTGATTGGACTTTAGTAAAAAAGAAAACAGAATCTGAAATAGAAAAAGCAAACAAAACAGTTGGAGAATATATTTACGAAACCTTACTTCAAAATCCTAATCAAAAAATAAAAGGCAAGTTAATTAGCACGATTGAACGTAAATATTATAAACAAGAATTACGAAAAATCCTCGAGAGACAAATATCGTTTCATCAAGAATTACAAGACTCAAAAAATTACATTAAATGTATTGAAGAACTTTATCAAAACAATGAAGCTCAAAGAAATAACATATCAAAAAAAGACTTTGTACATTTATTTTTAGAAGATATTCTTTTTTATCAAAGGCCTTTAAAAAGTCAAAAATCATTAATTAGTGAATGTTCTTTTGAGTCAATAACTTATAAACAAGAAGGAATTGAGAAAACAAAGTACTTAAAATGTATTGCTAAATCTCATCCACTTTTTCAAGAATTTCGTTTGTGGCAATGGATTAAGAATTTAAAAATATATTCACGTGAAAATGATGAAGATGTAACAAACAAATTTATAGACTCTGAAGAAAAGTATGTCGCTTTATTTGAATTTTTAAATCAACGTAAAGAAGTTGACCAAAAAGCAATTTTAAAACATTTTAAGCTTTCAGAAAAAATATATCGTTGGAACTTTGTAGAGGATAAAAAATATCCGTGTAATGAAACGCTTCATTTAATTCAGAGTCGAATTGAAAAAGTGAAAGATATTCCAGATAACTTTTTAAATTCAGAAATACTTGAAAAATTATGGCATATCATCTATTCGGTAAATGACAAAATTGAGTACGAAAAAGCAATTGAAACTTTTGCTAAAAAACATGATTTAGATATTGAAAGTTTTGTAGAAAATTTCAGAAAAACACCTCCAATAAAAAATGAATATGGTTCTTATTCAGCTAAAGCGATTAAGAAATTATTACCCCTTATGCGTATGGGTAAATATTGGGAGTGGGATGCAATAGATGATGTAACAAAAAATAGAATTGAAAAATTCCAAACAGGTGAATACGATGAAAATATTAAAACTTCTGTCCGAGATAAATCTATTCACCTTGTGAACAACGAAGATTTTAAAGGTTTACCACTTTGGCTAACTAGTTATATTGTTTATGATAGACATTCCGAAAGTAGTTCAAATCAGAAATGGGAAACTGCAATTGATTTGGAAGCCTATATAAAATCATTCAAACAGCATTCTCTCAGAAATCCTATTGTAGAACAAATAGTTACTGAAACCTTTCGAGTTGTAAATGATATTTGGAAACAGTTTGGAAATGGAAAAGAAGATTTTTTCAATGAAATACACGTTGAGTTAGGTCGAGAGATGAAAAACCCAGCTGACAAAAGAAAAAGAATCACTTCTCAAGTTACAGAAAACGAAAATACAAATCTTCGAATCAAAGCATTATTAGCTGAAATGCTATATGATTCAACAGTAGAGAATGTGCGTCCCTATTCACCAATGCAACAAGATATTTTAAAAATATACGAAGAAGGCGTTTTAAATTCTAGCATTGAAATACCAGATGATATTTCAAAAATTAGCAAATCATCACAACCTACAAAATCTGAACTAATAAGATATAAACTTTGGTTAGATCAAAAATATAGGTCACCATATACTGGAAATATGATTCCTTTGTCGAAATTGTTTACTTCAGATTTTGAAATAGAACATATTATACCACAAAGTAGACATTTTGATGATAGTTTAAGCAATAAAATAATCTGTGAATCAGCTGTTAACAAACTAAAAAGCAATAAAACCGGTAGAGAATTCATAAAGGACTGCCACGGTCAAATTGTAGATTTAGGTTTTGGTAAAACTGCAAAAATCTTTACAGAAGAAGACTATGAATTATTTGTAAAAGAAACCTACTCTAAAAACATTACCAAAAAGAATAAGTTGCTTATGGAAGATATTCCTGAAAAAATGATAGAAAGGCAACTAAATGACACACGTTTCATTAGTAAATTTGTAATGGCTACATTGTCTAATATTGTACGAGAATCAAAAAATGATGATGGTGTAAATTCTAAAAATGTTTTGCCTTTAAATGGGCAAATTACTTCAACTTTAAAACAAAGTTGGGGGTTAAATGATATTTGGAATGAATTGATTTTACCAAGATTTGAGCGATTAAACGAATTAACAAACACAGAACATTTTACTTCGTTTAACGAGAAGCATCAAAAACATTTACCTTCTATACCTCTAGAATTATCGAAAGGTTTTAACAAAAAAAGAATCGACCATAGACATCACGCATTGGATGCTCTCGTAATTGCGTGTGCTACACGAAATCACATAAATTATTTAAACAATCAAAATGCATTAGATAAAAATAAATCAAAAGATGAAAAACTTAAAACCCGCTTTGATTTAAAAGCAGTATTGTGTGATAAAAAATACAATGATGTAACTAATAAAAACTATCAATGGGAATTTAAGCAACCTTGGAAATCATTTGTTGTTGATAGTAAAAAACAACTTGAAACTACTGTTGTGAGTTTTAAGCAAAACGTAAGGGTTATTAATAAATCTGTCAATAAACCTGAAAAATGGGTTATGAAAGCAGGATTACTAAACAAAGTACAAGTTGTTCAAACAAAAGGAAATAGTTGGTCTATTAGAAAACCGATGCACAAAGACACTGTTTCTGGAATTGTCAAACTAAGAAAAGTTAAAGAAAATATCTCTCTTTCTAATGCTATCGATAATTTTGAAAATTTGCTCGATAAATCTCTTAAAAAGCAAATTAAAAAGCTAATTTCTGAAGGATTAAATAAAAAAGAAATTCTTTCATTTTTTAAATCGTTAGATAACCATTGGAATAAGAAAGATATTTCAAAAGTTGATATTTATGAATGGGATGATGAAAATACTGCTTCAAGAGTCAGTTTAGACACGAGTTTCAATGATAAAAAAATAGAGTCTATAACAGATAGTGGGATTCAGAAAATACTGCGTAATCATTTAGAATTATACAAAGGAAAAAAAGATGATAAAGGCAAAGAAATTGCACCTGAAACTATTGCTTTTTTACCTGAAGGTATTGATGAAATGAATAAAAACATTTATCAATTAAACAACGGAATTCAGCATCAACCAATCTTAAAAGTAAGAACCTATGAAACAAAAGGAAACAAATTTCCAATTGGTGTAACTGGCAATAAAATTTCTAAATATGTTGAAGCAGCAAAGGGAACTAATCTATTCTTTGCGATATACACAGATGAACATGGAAAAAGAAGTTATGAAACTATTCCTTTAAACATCGTAATCGAAAGACAAAAACAAGGTTTAATTTCTGTTCCAGAAACAAATGAAAAAGGTAATAAACTTTTATTCTATCTTTCTCCAAACGATTTAGTATACGTACCTAATGAAGAAGAACTTAATAATCAAAATTTAATTGATTTTTCAAAATTAACTAAAGAACAGGCTCAACGTATTTATAAATTTGTTAGCTGTACAGGAAGTGAGGGTCATTTTGTTACGAATAATTATTCCAAAGAAATTATTTCCAATGAAAATGGATCTAACAATAAAAATGAAAGAATGTTAGATTTGATTAAATCAAACACTATTTATGATGAAAAATCAAAGCCTATAATGATTAAATCAATTTGTTGGAAATTAAAAATAGATCGACTAGGTAATCTATCAAAAGTGTCCAATGATTAAGCGTACCCTTCATTTCAGTAATCCGGCACACCTATCGGTAAAAAACGAGCAATTGTGTATCGAATTAAAAAACGAAGAACGTACTACTACCAACGTTCCCATCGAAGATTTGGGAATGGTGGTAGTAGAACACCCACAGATCACCTTTACGATGGGTGTATTGGATGCGTTGATGGCAAACAAGGTAGCGTTAATTACCTGTGATAAAAATTACCTTCCCAACGGAATGCTATTGCCTTTTGAAGCAAATTCCGAACAAAACAAACGCATACGCATCCAATTAGATGCGAGTACCCCTTTGAAAAAACAATTGTGGCAACAAACCATCAAACAAAAAATTCAAAACCAAGCTAACGTTCTTGATAAATTAGGATTAAACGCCACACGCTTACACGCCTTGGTAAACAAAGTACAAAGTGGGGATAGTGGCAATTTAGAAGCACAAGCAGCAGCCTACTATTGGGATACCTTGTAAGGACACAACTTTACACGCGGTAGATCACTTGAAAGTCCGAATGCACAGTTGAATTATGGATATGCCATCCTGCGAGCGATGGTAGCAAGGGCGCTGGTAGCATCAGGTATGTTACCTACCATCGGAATTTTTCACGCAAATAAATACAATGCATTCTGTTTAGCCGACGACATTATGGAGCCATTTCGCCCATTTGTAGATTGGGTAGTTTTGCATTTGGAGGGAATACAAGATAAAGATGCTGGACTGACACGCGAACAAAAAATTGAATTGTTGAAACTTCCTCAAATGGATGTAGTGGTCAATGATGCTAAAAGTCCTATGTTTCATGCCATAAGCAAAACAACAGCCAGTTTGTTCAAATGTTTTGATGGAGAATTGCGTAAAATCAGTTACCCTACGTTTGAATAAAAAATGGGTATATGGAAGCTTCCCGTTTTAACGCCTATCGGAATATGTGGGTAATGGTACTTTTTGATTTGCCAACAGAAACGAAGAAGGAACGTAGAACAGCTTCGCAATTTCGCAAACATTTACTAGAGAATGGCTTTGTGATGTTTCAATTTTCCATTTACATGCGGTTTTGTCAAAGTCAAGAAAATGCAGATGTGCACACGCGGCGTGTAAAATTTCAAATACCCGAAAAAGGCAAAGTTTGTATCTTTTCTATTACGGACAAACAATTTGAACGGATGGAAATTTTTCATGGGCACAAAAAAGATGAAACAAGAAATGTTCCCCAACAATTAGAATTGTTTTAATGGTGGTAACCCAAGATAATGGAAACTAAAAAGAGGGATTTTTTATTTCTATAAAAACGCTGTATCCTTTGCTATTTCTACATTACAGGCCACCTAGTTATGACCTATAGTGTAAAAATACAATTTTGAAAGCAAATCACAACAATGTACTATCAAAGAAAGGATTGAATTGTGTTATGACCTATAGTGTAAAAATACAATTTTGAAAGCAAATCACAACAGCATGGTTGATACAACTACTTTGTATTTTGTTATGACCTATAGTGTAAAAATACAATTTTGAAAGCAAATCACAACGATCTTCTATTGTATAACCTTGTTCTTCTGTTATGACCTATAGTGTAAAAATACAATTTTGAAAGCAAATCACAACAATAGCTTTCCAATACTCTAAGCTCCCTTGTTATGACCTATAGTGTAAAAATACAATTTTGAAAGCAAATCACAACTTTTAGCCATTCGTAATCTTCGTTTAAATAGTTATGACCTATAGTGTAAAAATACAATTTTGAAAGCAAATCACAACTTACTTCATAGTCTAACATAGTTCACTAGGGTTATGACCTATAGTGTAAAAATACAATTTTGAAAGCAAATCACAACTGTTCTATTGGTAGTATAGAATATACAAGGTTATGACCTATAGTGTAAAAATACAATTTTGAAAGCAAATCACAACATTATTTGTAAATTCAAATCTGTTTATATTGTTATGACCTATAGTGTAAAAATACACCGCGTAGCAGCACCGTAGGTAATTTTGAAAGCAAATCACAACAATTCAGACAAACTACAAAAAAGAATCTGCGTTATGACCTATAGTGTAAAAATACAATTTTGAAAGCAAATCACAACTGTTTAACGGCATATCAACATTAGCTTTGCGTTATGACCTATAGTGTAAAAATACACCGCGTAGCAGCACCGTAGGTA
>CANHRS010000048.1 GCA_947463445.1 Flavobacteriia bacterium
CACGGATATCCGATTTAAGTACAGAGACTGTTTCTTCTAAATTGTTCTCAGATACCATTTTTTGAATAAACTTACAGCAATTGTAATTGGTGTCTACAGCTAAAATTTTCCCTGCTTCACGTGATGCGAATTCATAGGTTATATTACCTGTACCAGCACATAAATCCAATATATCTAAATCGTGTAACGAAAAGGTATTTTCTAAAATGTTAAATAAACCCTCTTTAGCAAAATCAGTGGTTGGTCGGGATGGGAAATTTTTCGGAATGCTAAATCTTCTTGATTTTAATGAACCTCTAATTATACGCAAGTTAATTGTTGTTTAAGTAGTGAATATGCTTGATTTTGAGTAGTGTAACTTTTAAAATTTGAGATGGTTTTCCATTTAGTATAAAATGAATTCACCAACTCAATGTTACTTTCTTCGGAAGTATGCAAAAATAAATTACCTTTCTCGAAAGATAAATCGTTTTGTTGTATGCAAAAGGAGGTGTAATACAATAAATCATCTTCATTGGTATAATCATAGGTATTTGCCAATATTAACACATTGGATTTCACAATAACTAAATGAAAATAAGTAGCGTAAATCGTTAGATGTATTTCAGTTCCATTCCCTTGTTCCAATACACTTCGTAAAAGATGACTCATGGAATGCTGTAGGATGATACGTGGGTAACGAATAACAAAAAAAGATTTTAACCACAATGGAATTTCAAAAATAGTAACACAATTCCCCTCTGAAATAACATTGTAATCTAAATCATTGGTGATTGCTTCTTTGGAAAAACAAGTGTCATAAATTGCTGACATGGAAGAAGCTTTAAATATAGGAGTTGGAACAACCGTACATTGCTTTGAAACCCAGGACAAGGTGAATTCTTCGTATTTTTCTGTGGAAGGAATTACAGTCAATGCTAATTGAATATTGTGCTTCATTTCCCGTTCTGTATTCCCTGAAAAAACAATATGATGTATAATCAACACTTCATTATTGCGAATTTCAGAAATAGTGAATGAAATAGAAGAAAGTTCAAATGCTAATTGTAATTTATTTGCCATAAAATTCTAGAAAACAATAACTTTTTAGTGATAAACAAAACTACACTATTTTTTTGAGAGAATCAAATTTCGTCTTGCTTGTAAAACCAAACAGTAGTCGAAAAATCACTTGCTACACGTATACACAAAAGCTGGTGGAATATTCCATAATGTAAAAGAAATTTTAACCTTCGAAAACACATGAATTAACTCTTTTCTTTGTTTCAAAGAATACTGGAATTGAATGAATTTACCAGTGTCACTTAAACAAGATTGAAAGGTTCGAAGTAATTTAAGAGTTAAACGTTGGTAAAAATTCGAAAGCGGTAATGAAGAAATAATTACATCTACTTTTTGTATGTTAAATTGGTCTAAATAATCTTGTAATTTTTCAGCACTATCATTAATAAAAACAACTCTTTTGTCTACTATTTTACTTTGAAGTTCTTGGTGAAAATCAGTGTTTAATTCAAAAACTAAAAAAACACTATCCGGTAGCATTCTCGAAAGTACTTTTTTCGTAAAAACACCTGTACCAGGCCCAATTTCTACGAGAACATTAACTTTATCAAAATCAATATTCTCCAACATCTTATTGGTTAAAAAGGTAGAGCTTGGACTGATTGCTCCAACCATTTTTTTTTCTTTCCAGAAACGTTGGAAAAAAGATTTTGTAGGTAACATATTAGTCTTTAATAGCTAATTGACCATTGTGTAATATACCAAATACTTTACCTTTTAAAGTTTGGTTTAAGTATGGAGTGTTGTATGTCGAACTTAATATTTCTTCTTTCGAAAAAAGGGTGGAAGCTTCCGTTGTAAATAATGTCATATCTGCAATAGAACCTACTTCAATAGGAGAGGAGTTTATCTGTAAGAATGCTCGATTACGCATAGAGAAAATGGTAATTAACTCTTGCAATGTAAAATCATTGTTGCTCAATAACGCACAAAAAGCAGTTTGTAATGTAATATTTCCAAAAGAAGCGTGATCAAATTCCACATCTTTTTCTTCTAAATCATGTGGTCTATGGTTTGTAACTACAATATCGATAGTTCCATCTTTTACCGCTTCAATCAGTGCTAAACGATCGGATTCTGTTCGTAATACAGGCTTTAATTTATAATTTACATCAAAATTCAATACTGCAGTTTCATTATAAAGTAGTTGCTCTACATGAACGTCTGCTGTAATTTGCAATCCTCTAGCTTTGGCAGCGCGAATTACATTAACAGATGCAGCACACGAAATTCCTGTTACATGTAAATTTCCACCAGTATATTCTAATAGTCGAATATTTCGTTCCAAATCAATCACTTCTGCAATACTTGCTTCTGCTTTTAATCCAGTTTTCGTAGAAGCTTCACCTTCATTTACTTGCCCACCTTTAGCTAAAGAATTATCTCTAGAAAAAGCGATAACTACACCACCAAATGTTTTAGAATAAAGAAGAGCTCGATATAAGATTCCTGTAGATAAATGCTTTGTGTCATCTGTAAAAAAACGCGTCCCAGATTGAGACATGTCATACATTTCTGCTAAATTTTCACCCAACATCTTTTCCGTAATCGTACCAAAAGGAATTAATGTTGCGACTTGTTGCTCAGCTTTACGTAAAACATATTCGATTTGTGTTTTTCCATCTATCACAGGCTGTGTTGAAGGCAATAAGCCAACATAAGCAAATCCTCCAGCTGCTGCAGCCTGTAATCCTGACTCAATTGTTTCTTTATGCTCTTCCCCTGGATCGCAGAAATGCGCTTTTGCATCTACCCAACTTTGAGAAACTTTCAAGTCATTAAATACTAAAGTGATAGCATCTTCCTTTTCAATAAAATCAGCAATTTCAATGATAATACCATCTTCAACATATATATCTTTTATTTGTTGATTAAACGTAGAATTTTCATCGATAATTTGTGCTTGCTTTATCAGGAATCTCATAAACTTATAGTTAACGTAAAAATTTCAATAGGGCCATTTCTAATAGTAAGAAAAACAAGGATAAAAGTAAGAAAATCCTCCAATATTCAAACGGCTTTTCTAATTCAATATGCAAATTTTGATCTCCAAGTTCTATGCTCTTGTAATATAATCTAGGAAATTTTTCAGCTGTTAAATGCCTAGTAATCTCTTCTTTTGAATAGAATGAAATTGAAGATTCTTTACGTGAATAATTTAATGGTAATGCCTTGGAAATATCAGAATTACCAACACGATACACCCCCTGTCTTAAGGACTGGTTTATGCTTGGATGTAATAAGGATATATACGTTTGTTGATCAATCTTTTCAACTGTAGGTATAAAATCAACGCCTTGACCTTGAATATGAAATAGATCATCAGAAGAGGAGGGAGCATTCCAAGAAAAACGATTATTGCTTCCGATGGTCAAGTATAACTCCGATTTTTGCTGACTCAATTCCGCAGACCGCAACAAACAAGATGGAAATAAAGCATTAGATGTAAATGCACTGAATGAAGAATCTAATGCACTTGTAAATAAATAGTTATTATTATTTCTAACAAATAAAGGTAAACCGTTTTGTAATGAAAGTATTGGTATGCTAGAGATATTGGAACGTGTCTGATAAATTTTTTGAACGACAGGAAAGTTTATTTTTTCTGGCTTTTTATCGAAAATACCTTGAAAGAAAGGATCTGAATAGGCAATAGAAGTCAAATTAAGTTTGCTAGTGGAAATAGCTGAAATGGTTGGAAGACGTAATTTATGCAATAAACTATTCCAAGATGGAAAGTGAATCTTTGTTCCAGGAAACAATAAAACAGAACCGCCATTTTGTGTGAATTTAAGCAAAGCATCCGTAATACCATCGTTTAATTCGTTAACTCCATTAACCACAATTAATTGTTTGTCAATAGTAGTTTCAGGTAAAAATGAGGTACTTCTAGTCTCAGTTATTCGGTAATAACTATCTAACTTATAAGTTTTTGCTATTTTATTATCAGCATCTTCTCCTTGTATTAGGAGTACATTTGCATGTGGAGCTACTGTATAAGTGAAATAAAAATCATCATCAAAATGTACATTTTTATCATTTATATGTACATGACCAATTTTTTCACCTACGCTTAAGTCAGAATAATTCAATATAATTTCTTTTGAACTTTGCTTAGGTATATTGACAAACACAGTCCTTTTTGTCTCATTTACAGAATATTCTAATTCCAAATTACTTACTTCATCGTTTCCATGATTGCTTAATTGTATGTTTAATTCGTTGTTGATACGTGTTTTAAAATTAGGTGTGTTAAACCAAATAGAATCAATCGATACGTTACTCTTTTGTTCTGGGACAAGTTGAATTGGATAAAAATAAATCGATTTTGCTAAACGAATCGTGGTTAAATCACTTTGATTTTTTTGAAAATCACTTAATACAACAAACTGCTTAGTATAGGAACTAGGAATATTCTCATCAACTGTTTCTTCCATCCATTGTATTACCTCCGACAAGGGATGCGATAATGAAGAGAATTGTATCTTATCTACTCGATTTAAAGCATCTGATTTTGTACATATTTTTTGTTCTATACCTGACAATGCATTTGTAACCAACAACACTTGTGTGCTTGCAGAAGCATTACCTATAATTTTTCGAGCTTGTTCTTTAGATTCCGATAAAAGGTTGCCATTGGCACCTATACTAGACATTGAAAAAGAGTTGTCGAGGTATATTGCAAGAACTGAATGTGTGTTTTTACCCAAACCACTTATAGGAATATATGGTTGTGCAAATGCAAAAATTAAAGAAGTAAAAACGAGTAAACGACTAATTAAAACAAACAAATGCTTTATTTTTCGAACCTTTTTAGTTTCTTCTTGAATATTTTTTAAAAAATATATACTAGAGAAATAAAAAGTCTTGTACCTACGAAAACTAAATAAATGTAGTAGAATAGGTACAACTAATAAAAGTAAAGCAAATAAAAAATTTGGATGTTCGAATCGCATACAAGTACGTAACTTTCAGTTACTAATTTAGGATCGATTTACTCAACCGTTTTTTCTACTTTTTTTCTAGGTGCTCTAGTTTTCTTTGCTGATGAAACAGTAGTAGATTCCTCTTCTGATGTAGTAGTACCCTCCAATTCTGTAGTTGTCTCCTCCATCGTTTTTTCATCTTTAGAAACTTCAAATAGTAAATTCCCAGTAGTATGTAATTGATTATACCATTGAAAAATCTTTTTAACATCCGAGAAATAAACACGCTCTTGATCATAATTAGGTAAAACCGCTAACATATAACCTTCTAAAGTGTTTTTATCTTCTTTATGAGAAGGAGCTAAACCACCATTTTCTTTTGTATATATAGTTTCAAAAACTGCAGTCAATGGCCTATCCTCATCATACGTATAAACACTAATATCTTCTAAGGCAGAAATACGATCCGTGGAATATGCTGGAATTCTTTTTCCATCAGTTAGTGACTCAACAATTAAATTACTTTTACCTTGAGCAACAACTTTAAATAATCCTGGCTTACCTGAAATTGCGATTATACCTGTTAAATTCATCTTATGATTTTTATAGTTTTATTCAAAAATAAGTATTTATTGAATTCTGAAATTAATTTTTAATGATTTTTACTAACATACGTTCTGAATTTCGGGTTATTGAAAGTAAATAAACACCACTCGATACATCTACCAACCTATAATTTTGTGTCTCATCCTTTTCTAACACAACTTTATTTCCTAACATATCAAAAGCAGAAAGTTCATCGTTTTCGTGTAACCCAACTAGAGAAAAAGCACCTGTATTAGTTGGATTTGGATAGGCTTGAATAGTTGCCAACACGTTATTTTTAATACCTGTTAACTGTGGCGTGTAAAACTTACTCGAAGTAATACAACCATTTGATTCAACACTAACAAAATAAGTTTTATCATACTCAAATACAATAGATTGATTTATTTCATCTTTTAGTAAATTACCATCGGAATACCATTGATAATTTGGAGAAACCGATGCTACTAATAATGTATCAGCCTGAGTAATTATTGGAGTCGCTGGGTAAAAATGACGATCTACAACGATAGAATCTTTAGATACACAACCATTCAAACCAACTGCTGTAACACGATAAGTACCAGGTATGCTAAAAGTATTTGAATCTTTATTCAAATAAGAACCTCCATTCCAAGTATAACTATTAGCACCAACCATTTTAACTTTCACGGGTTCATTATCACAAGTGATAAATGGACTTGATAAAAAATTCACACCAATTTTAGGAGATGTGGTATCTTCGAGTATATAAATATTTTGTTGAGATAAACATCCTTTGGAATCATTAATTACCACAGAATAATTACCGCCACTTGTAAATGAATTTGTATCTGTTGAAACCGAAGTGCCTCCATTCCATAGATACTTAATACCACCTGTAACTTGCAAACTAACACGTTTATTTACACATGTCAATTTATTTAAACCCTTTACTAAAATCGAAGATTTTATTGGTATAGTATCTGATATAATTTCAACGCTGTCTGAAACCAAACAACCATTGGAATTATTCGCTATAAAATGATAAACACCAGGTAATTTAAAGGTGTTACTCGCACTAGTAATGGATGACCCACCATCCCATTGGTATGTGGTAGCGCCTGATAAGTTGACTGATACAGATTTAGTTAAACATGTAATAATGGAAGGAGAAGAAAATGATTTAATTATTGTAGGTTTAACACTGTCTTTTTGAATAGAAATTTTAACTATGTTTTCACATTCATTAAACCCTTTGTAAATACATGTATATACACCTTGTTTTCCAAACTCTTGAACATTAGAAGAAAATAAAGCCCCGCCACTCCATACATAACTAGCAGCACCTGAATAGGATAAACGAACAGATTTATTAATACATGTTAATAAGGAATCTCCAACAAAACGCATGGTAAGCTTTGGTTTAACGGTGTCAATTACAAATTCGAAAGTATCTATAGAAATACACCCATTCATTCCTTTACCAGAAACAGTATGTTTTCCAATTTGTGTAAAAAAAGTATCAATTGTAGTACCAAAAAAACCATTATCCCAACGATAATTAGATGCACCTGAAACACGTAAACTTAAAGATTTTTGTGTACAATTAAATGTATATCCCTCTTTTGCTTCACGGATAAGTTTTGGTACAATCGTATCGTGAAAAATCTTAATACTGTCTCGTTTCACACACCCTTTAGAATCCGTGATTACAACTTTATAAACACCAGGTGTATCTATATTTACGGTATCATTTTGTATTATATCTCCTCCTGACCAAAGATAACTAACCCCTCCATTTGCAACTAATTGAATTTTTTTGGTGGAACATGTGATTTTAAGTGTATCTTTTTTTAATGTATCTCTAATAATACCGTATGGTGTAGATTTGATTTCGATTGTATCTTTCAACAGACAATTCTTTGTATCTCTAATTTGAAATGGATATTTACCAGCGAATCGAAAAGTTTTTGTCAACTTCTTTGTAGAATCACCCCAAAGTATAGAATTAATTCCCTTTTGAGTAGTTAAGGTTAATTTCGTTGAATCTGAACAAGATATTACTGTATTACCTAATACCGTAACTTTTGGAGTAGTTAATAACAAAAGTGATAAAGCATTTATTTCTCCATTTCCATAAGCATTATTAGGAACTTTTCCCTGAATAGTTGTTTTTTTTGCTGTTGCTATTACATCATTTTTGAAATCTAGATAACTTGAATTACTACATTTTTCTAGATACAAAGCTGCTATACCTGCTACCAAGGGAGATGCCATCGAAGTCCCAGAATTTAAAGCATGAAAACCGCCTTCATCTAAAATAGAATTGTTTGCAGAGTTTTGAACAATTTTTAATGGATTAGCAGAAAAAATTTTGGTTCCTGATGCTACGATATCTGGCTTAATTACCCCTTTACGATTTGGACCTTTGGAGGAAGAATTAGATAATTCCCCTGATTTATAATCGGATAAATGAATTATTTGATCTTTCGTTCTATAAGTAGCTTTAGTAGATATATTACCTACTGTAATTACTTTCTCGGAAGAAATATAAGAAGAAAAAATAGTCTGTAATGAATCTGCAAACATGTAATTTGCAATAGCAGGATAAACAGATGTATTAGGAAGATTATCAACAATAAAATCATTAAAGTTACTATTTCCAACTTTATTTGCACTACCACCCCACACATCAAAACTTCCAGAACCGGTAGTCATAAATTGAAATAAATAATTTGTCGAATCAATACCAGTATAAGCAACCTCAAGATGGTATGAATGGTTAATAATCTCTGCATAATAATCGACAAAAGCTAACTTTACACCGGTCTCATTAAAAATTGTGTCCCGTAAAGCTTTAGGACTAAATTTTAATACATCTGCAAAATTTCTAAACGGTGTTTTCCCACGTAATTTAAAATTACCGGAAGGTAAATTTACTCCTGCGGAAAAAGTTACATCTTTAATTTGTGAAGAATCCGACCAAATACCCAAATAAATGGAATTACTACCAGCAATCCCATTTGGTGTACTTTTTGTCCAGAAGAAAGAAGTGTCAGAATCTACGTCTCCATGTAAATGATATTTACCCAAATTTCCATTATTACCTGCAGCTACTACAACAACTCTACCTGGCTTTTCATCCAGCAATGATTCAATTTGTTCTGATGCTGGATCATTACCATCATGAGAACCCATAGCTACTCCATAACTTATGTTAATTACACAGGGTTTATCTAATTGATCTGCAATCTTAAAAATATAATCACATGCATCAGCTACAGTTAAGGTCCAATTTTTTGCACTACTATTAGTTTTAACTATTACAATACTAGCGTCTGGAGCCATCCCTTTATGTTTACCATTAGCTCGACCATTTCCGGCGGCTATGCCAACTACATGTGTACCATGCCCATTATTATCCAATGCGGTACATTGACCGTTATCAATCTCTGCAGATGTCCAATTTTCCCCATAATTATAAGGTTTGGGTGATTTTACAGTTGCATTAATATTCGTTTGATCCCAATAAGAAAACACCCTAGTTTTACCGGTAGAATCTTTAAAATCAGGATGTGTAAAATCCAAACCTGTATCTACAAACCCAAGTAAAACTCCTTTACCTGTATATTTAGCTGGTAATTTATTTAGTCCATTTTGTACCTCATGCACTTGGTGATAAATACGAGATGTATCATTAAGCAATATTGGCTCATTTATCTCTGTATATAAAAATGTTGCAATAGGAGAGGATAATAATTGCCTTAATTGCAAACCCGTAATCGTCATAAACACCCAATTTTGGGTTGTCTTTCTGATTGTTAATCGATGCTCATAAGCATAAGATAATACTTCTGGAGTTTTAGCTAATGAAATAGCTAATTGACTCTCCTCATCAACATTTTCTAGCAAAAAATCATGCTTAAAATTAGTTCCTTGCGAGAATGAAGTTAGATTTATCACTAAAATGGTGATAAAAATGAATAAAATAAGTTTCAAACGAGATTTCATGTGTAAATCTAGATATTAATAATTTCCCTAATTTAATTAAAAATGAATAAATATTGGGATGTTACACTATAAGTTGAACGATTTTTTCGATATTTGTTTATTATAGGCTTACATAATTTTATATAAATGAAAAAATTTATAACTCTTAGCTTCATTCTTTTATTTTCTAGTATAAGTTTTTCTCAATTAGATGACCAAAAAAAACAAGAATTCTCAAAAAAAATGAAAGATGGAGATATGTTGTTTTCACAAGGGAAATTTTTAGATGCCAAAAGATATTATGAGGAAGCTGCTATGCTTAACCCGAATGATGAACAAGTAAAAAAGCAAATTAAATATTGTGACGCTAACGAACAAAAAAAATCTGGATTTGAAGCAGATAAAGAATATAACAAACTGATTAATAAAGCGGACGAAAAATTTAAATCTGGAGATTATCAAGGTGCAAAAGATTTATTTCAACGTGCAACAAAAATTAAAACTTCAGATACGTATCCCCCAAAGATGTTAAAACAAATTGAAGATTTATTAAATCCTAAAACTGTAAAAACCCCAGAGCCTCTTCCAGATCTTGGTCAAAATTCTGATATGTCGATTGTAGAGGCACAAAAAGCACTTAAAGCAGCAGATATTAATCGTAAAAGTGAAAAAAACACAAAAGTTCAACAAAAGTCTGACGATATTGAAAAAAATGAAATCAATCGATCCTCAAACAAATTAAAAGAAATAGAAAAAAATAATACTAATTTTTCCAATATCAATCAAAATTTAGATAAAATCAACGAAGATAATATCCATGCAATGGATTCAATAAACGTAAAATTACAACATGAAGATAATTCTGTAAACTCAGTATCAAATTTTCAACAAACATACCAACGTGATTTGATAGGTTTTGTGGATCGAACTCTCGTAAATAAAAATATAATAAATGATAGTATTCAATTAAAAAATAATGGAATAGGTTCAAACAATGACACTATTCTATTTAAACTATATGTTGAAAATGATATTACAAACAGTAAAAGTGCAAGCGATTTTGATTTAGAGAGGGCTGAAACAAAAAAAAAAATAAACATATTCGAATCGAAGGATGAAAAAAAAATATCAGATAATACAATATCAAAACAAGAAGTTGCTGAATTATTAACAGAAACGAATGAAAACATACAAATTATCGATAATAAATTAAGTGACAAACTAATAAAAAGCACGCATAAAACAATCGATAAAAACATAGAATTTTCAAAAAAAGAAAATAGTAGAACTATTGAAAATATAAACAACATTAAAGTTAATCAGGAAAAATTCGCAGTAACAGATAAAAAAAACAGCTCTCATGAAGACTCAGTTTTAATTTCTTCTGAAAAAAGAAGAAATAAATTTAAAGATACCATATATGAAAAATATTATAAAAACGAAACTGATTTAAAAGAGAAAATGGATTCAAGCCGTACTGAAGTAAATTATCAGATGAAAGCATCCATAAAAGTCTACCAAAATGAAATTTATGATATTGAAATTGCGCAAAAAACAAACAGAGAAGAACTTGTTTCCACGATTGTAAAAGCACAAAATCAAAGATTTCAATCCGAAGATTCATTAAACAAAATTATAAATATCTCGAGTGATAAATTAAATAGTTTAACAAAAAAAAATCAAGAGCTAGCATCAGAAAATAATAGTTCTGAAATAAAAGACATAAATTCTTCAATTGTTGAATTATCAAATTTAGAAACACAATCAAATAGATTTATATCCCAAGGCACAACTAAACCTTCTGATGCAAAATCTTCCATAGAAATAATTGAACACAAAATCCAAAATTTAAAAAATACTGAAGCTAATAACGTAAATAGAAAAACACTTGAAAACAAAAATGTAATTGAAGAAATTGAAAAAAAAGGAAGAGTTTTCGATGACAAAGCTGCAAATGATATTGGTTCTGTATATCCAGAAGGGGTAACCCAAGAACAATTTAATAAAATAGATGACAAAGGTAGCTTATTAGCAGTGGTAACAAGAAGGATAATTGTTAAAAATGGATACGGTCAAATATACACTAGAACTCAGTCTAAAGACTTTATTACGTATTCTAAAAATGGAATTGCATCTACCGAAGCAATCTGGCAAAAAGAAACACAAGACGCTAAACTGAAGAAAAATTAATAGAATAAAATAATGAGAGTTCATTTTATTGCAATAGGAGGGAGTGCCATGCATAATTTAGCTATAGCGCTAAGTCGAAAAGGTTATATAGTAACAGGGTCTGATGATGAAATATTCGAACCGTCAGCTACTCGACTTAAAAACCAAAACATATACCCTCAAAACATAGGTTGGGATGAAAGTAAAATTACAAAGGATCTAGATGCCGTAATTCTTGGCATGCATGCCAGGTTAGATAATCCAGAATTACTAAAGGCAAAAGAACTAAACCTTCCTATTTACTCATATCCAGAATATTTATACGAACAAAGTAAATCTAAAATACGAATTGTAATTGGTGGTAGTCATGGGAAAACTACAATAACTTCCATGTTGCTTCATGCAGTGAAAGAAATGAAAATTGATGCGGACTACATGGTAGGTGCTCAATTAGAAGGATATGATTGCATGGTCAAACTATCAAATACAGCCCCCTTCATGATTATTGAAGGAGACGAATACCTGAGCTCGCCAATCGATAGAAGACCGAAGTTTCATTTATACAAACCAAATATTGCACTAATTAGTGGTATCGCATGGGATCACATAAATGTATTTCCTACGTTTGATAACTATATTGACCAATTCAAAATATTTTGTGAATGCATAGAAAAAAACGGAAAATTAATTTATAACAAGCTAGATCAAGAAGTTAAAAAAATCGGAGAAAATTACTCAAAATCTTTAAAGACTATTCCATATGAAATCCCAGATTATAAAGTAACTAATTCTGGTACAGTTATTAATTTTAATAAAAATACCTATTCACTTAAAATATTTGGATCACATAACCTACAAAATATGATCGGTGCAATGTACCTTGCAAACGAAATGGGGATCTCTAATCATGAATTCCTAACTGCAATGTCTACATTTACTGGCGCAGGAAAAAGACTTCAAAAAGTTGTTGAATCGGAAGACTTTGTGATGTTTAAAGATTTTGCACATTCACCATCCAAATTACTTGCAACCACAAAAGCAGTAAAAGAACAATACCAAGAAAAAGAAGTAATTGCTTGTATGGAATTACATACTTTTTCATCACTAAAAAAAGAATTCCTACCTCACTATGAGAATACTATGAGTCAAGCTGATGAAGCAATTGTATATTTTAGTCCGGACGTTGTACTCCATAAAAAACTAGAGCCCATTTCCATAGAACAAGTGAAAAATGCTTTCGGTGGAAATGTAAATGTATTTAACAAAACTGAAGATGTATTGCAATTCCTTAGAAATAAGGAATGGAAAAATAAGGTTTTATTAATGATGAGCTCCGGAACATTCGATGGAATTAATTATGAAGAATTAGGCGTGGAAATAACGCAAAACATCAAATAATTAATTATTAAATATCAAAACAATTTATTCATTTTTAGAAAATCAAAAGATATCAATCTATAAAAAATAAATGATGCAAAAAAAAAGAGGCTGGATAAATCCAGCCTCAAAAGACAATAAATTAAATAACTTAAAAACTATGCTTGTTTTACGTTAACTGCATTTAAACCTTTTTTTCCTTCTTGAAGTTCGAAAGTTACCTCGTCATTTTCTCTGATTTCATCAACCAATCCTGAAACGTGAACAAAATATTCTTTGTTCGAATCTTCCTCTCTAATGAAACCAAAACCTTTAGTTTCGTTAAAGAATTTTACTATACCTTTACTCATGGAGCAATATTACGAATAAACTCGTTATGTTGTATATAATTAGTTATTTTTCTATGAATTATTTTTACATTAAAATTTCGAAAACAAGGTAATTTAAATTAACTATTTAATTATCAATTAGTTAATTTAAAATAAAAACATAACTTTTTTTAAGATAAATTTGCTGAGTAACAAAATCCAATAATCATGTATAAATTACGTTCGCTTTTTAAAATAATCGCCCCATTTTTTATCGATATATGGCAATATTTGATAATTATTTTATTATTTATTTTTGCTGCAATTTTTTATTTGTAAATACAATTTATTTTTACACATCTAATGTATATTTGTATCTTATTAAAATAATATCTTTTTGGACTATAAACTCGACATATCAATTGTCATTCCATTATATAATGAAGAGGAATCATTATTCGAACTACATACTTGGATCCAAAATGTCGTTCATGAAAATAATTTTAAATATGAGATTATATTTATAGATGACGGGAGTAAAGATAATTCATGGGAAATTGTTGAAAAATTAAAAGATGTAAATCCTGCTATACACGGAATTAAATTCCAACGTAATTATGGTAAATCTGCTGCTTTACAAAAAGGTTTTGAAGCAGCAATTGGTAAAGTAGTAATTACTATGGATGCGGACCTACAAGATAGCCCCGATGAGATTCCTGATCTATATAAAATGATAACAAAAGATGATTTTGATGTTGTTTCTGGCTGGAAAAAAAGAAGACACGACCCAATTTCCAAAACAATACCTACTAAATTATACAATTGGGCTGCAAGAAAATTAACAGGCATTTATCTACATGACTTTAATTGCGGACTAAAAGCATACAAGTATGAAGTAGTAAAAAGCATAGAAGTTTATGGAGATATGCATAGATATATCCCACCATTAGCAAAATATGCCGGGTTTAATAAAATAGGAGAAAAAGTTGTAGAACATCAAGCAAGAAAATATGGTGTTACAAAATTTGGATTTAATCGTTTTGTAAATGGACCTTTGGACTTACTTTCCGTAGTTTTCATGGGTAAATTCGGTAAAAAACCAATGCATTTATTTGGCGCTATAGGAATGCTGCTATTTTTTATTGGTTTTGTTTTTGCTTTTTATATGATTTTTGATAAATTATTTTGGCATACTTCTGCAAAACATTTAGTTGAACGTACTGAATTCTTTCTAACGTTAGTATGTATGATTTTAGGTGTACAATTTTTCCTAGCTGGTTTCCTAGCCGAACTTGTAGGAAGGAATTCTTCTACACGAAATACATACCTAGTAGAAAAAGTGATTTAAATGTGGCTAAATGAAATAGACCAAAGTTGGTCGCTATTTTTAGATAGAGACGGTGTTATAAACCAACGAAATTTTGAAGGTTATATTACAAATATCAATGAATTTCTTTTTACACCAAGCTTTTTAAATTCGATACCAATACTATCAAATATATTTGGTAATATAATTATTGTCACAAACCAACAAGGTATAGGTAAAGGTATAATGACAGAACAAGATTTACAGGAGATTCACAATTACATGCTCGATAAAATTAAAAAAGAAGGCGGTAGAGTGGATGACATTTTTTTTGCTCATAATTTAAAAAACGCGAAAAACGATAGAAGAAAACCTTTACCTACAATGGGTTTAGAAGCGAAAATAAAAAATCCTAAAATTAATTTTTCTAAATCTATCATGATTGGTGATACTAACTCAGATATGTTTTTTGGTAAAAATTTAGGGATGAAAACAATTTTAATGAAAAGCACTGAACAAGTCACCACAAATGTTGATCTTGAAATAGAAAATTTTAATGAACTTTTGAAAATTTTTGGAAGATGAAAAAATATGTATATGCACTTTTTATACTTTGTGTAAATTTTTCTATCGCTCAAAATAGTGTAGATGCTAGAGGTAAAAAACAAGGCGTTTGGGAGAAAAAACTTCCTCAAAGTAATGTTATCGATTACATAGGTCAATTCAAAGATGACATACCTATAGGTACTTTCATATATTATTTTCCATCAGGAAAAAAAAAAGCGGAGATTATATATAAATCGAGTAATACAACATTTTCAAAAATGTACCATGACAATGAAACCATTTTAGCGCAAGGTAAATTTGTAAACCAACAAAAAGATTCTACTTGGACTATGTATTCTAAATCTGGTAGATTAAGTATGATAGAAAATTACAAACAAGGACAATTGAATGGTGAAAGATTCGTTTTTTATCCTTTAGGAAATTCTACATCTAAAAAAGATCAAATAATGCAAAAACAAATATATGTAAATGGAAAACTTCATGGTAATCAATTTGATTATTTTGAAAACGGAAAAACATGGAAAGAAATCAAGTATGAAAATGGAGTAAAAAATGGTGAAGAAATAACATATAATCCATACGGAAAAATTGAACTTAAAGATTATTATTATAAAGGTGTGAAAAACGGATGGTGCCTTGCATATGATAGTTTAGGAACAAACATTAAAGGAAAGGTATATTACAAACTAGGAGAACGATTAGATAGTATAGCTACAATAAAATATTTAGCAAAAGTTAAATTAGCAGAACAAAAAAACAAATCAATTAAATCTAAATAGTAGAAATAAAATAATGAAACATATAATTCTTTTTACACTAAGTTTTTATCTCGTTTCATGTGTAAAAACCGAAAACAAACCAGTTTCTTTCGATTATTCTTCAGAGTCTAATTATTTTGGACTCAAAAAAGGAAATTTTATTGAGTACCATGTTGTACATATAACCCATGATGATGAAGTAGATATACATGACACGATTCAATTCAGATTCAAAACAAGCATAGGGGATACATTTACCGATAATCAAGGCCGAAAAACATTTAAGTTTTTTCGTTATAATTGGAATGAAGTAAATGATACATGGAAAATAAAAGATGTTTGGTCCGCATTAATAGATGGTAAAAATGCAATATTAGTTGAAGAAAATAATTCTATAATAAAACTTAATTTTCCAATCAAGTTATCAACACAATGGAATCCAACTATTTTTTCCACCGAACCTAAAGAAAGATATAGTTATTTAAGTTTGCATACACCATTAAAAGTCGATGAATACTATTTTGACTCAACAGTTACAGTTATTCAAGATAACTACTTTACACTTGTAGACTATAAGCGTCAAACAGAGACATACGCAAAAAACATAGGTATGATTTCAAAATATTATAAAAATCTTCGAATCAAAAATTTTGATACCCTTCAAGTTAAAAAAGGGGAAGAATGGATCTATAAATTAACGAAATTTGGGAATGAATAAAGTAATTTATGAATGCTTTTACAACCTTTTTTTTAAACATTCATTGACATTGATAAATGTAAATTCTATATTTGCCACCAAATAATTATTTATAAAGAAATTACGAATATGCGTAACAAAGGATTTTTTTGGTTTTTGACAATAGTGTTGTCAGCCGTTTGTATTTATCAATTATCATTTACATGGGTTTCCAGCTCAGTAGAAGAAAAGGCAGAAAAAGAAGCTGTAATTAGAGTTTCAGAGTTAGAAACAGAAGCTAAAAAGAACAATGGAGAAGCTGTATTACCGAATGGTACAACGATAAATTTTTCTGACCCTGAAAGTTATGAATTAGCTAAAGCTGCTTACATAAACCTTATCCTAAAAGAAAAAGCGGATGATAAAGTTTACCCAGTATTGGGATCTAACTTTCAAGAAGTTAAAAACAAATCATTAGCTTTTGGTTTGGACCTTGTAGGTGGAATGAGTGTAACATTGGAAGTTTCAGTTCCAGAATTAGTTAAAAGTTTGGCAAGAAATCCACGCGACTTAAGATTCAAAAAACCATTTGAATCTGCACTTCGTATTCACATGACCAAAGGCGGTGATTTCATTTCATTATTTGCATCCGAATTTAAAAAGTTTAATGGTAATTCAGCTTTAATTGTTCGTGAATTGGCAATTACTGAAATTGAAGAGTTAAATAAAAACACTTCAAACTCTGAAGTAGTTTCATACCTAAAAAATAAAATTACCTCTTCTATTGATGGTGTAGAACAAATTATGACAAAACGAATTAATCAATTCGGAGTAGCACAACCTAACATTACAAAAGATTCAAGAACTAATAGAATTTACATAGAACTACCTGGTGTACAAGATGAAACTACTGTAGCTAAAAAATTACAATCTACAGCGAACTTACAATTCTATGAAACCTATGAGAAGACACAAATTCAACCGTTTCTTTCCCAAGCAAATGTTTTATCTACACAAAAAGAAGTTGTAATTGAACCAACCGATTCTACTACACAAGATTCAACTACATTAGCTAACAAAGATTCAATCAAAAAAGTTTCGGCTAAACCATTAACCTTTGGTTCAAAAGAAAATAGTTTAGAAACTTATTTGAATGGTGGTGAAGCTGCTGTAATTGGTACTTGTAAAGTCGAAGATAAAGAAAAAGTAGACAAGATTTTACGTCGTAGCGACATTAAAGCTGTTTTTCCTATGGATATGGCGTTCATGTGGTCTTCAAAACCTGAAAAATATGGAAACACGAAAGAAGAGAAGTATGTTTTGTATGCTGTAAAAATTCCTGAAGGAGGTAAAGCAATTGTTGGAGGAAAAGATGTAAGTAATGCAAACAAAGGGTTAGACCAAGCATCAGGAGCTGTCACAGTAGATTTAAGAATGACTTTAGAGGGTGGTGAGAAATGGGCACAAATGACTCAAAATAATGTAGGAAGATGTGTTGCAATAACTATGGATTCAGTAGTTTATTCTGCACCTAGAGTAAATGAAGCTATTACTCAAGGTAACACGCAAATCTCTGGAAGTTTTTCAATCCAAGACGCAGAAGATTTAGCTGGTTTATTAAATGGTGGTGCATTACCAACCCCATGTGTTATTAAAGAATTAACTAAGGTAGGTCCATCTATCGGATCTGAGAATTCCCAAGCTGGATTAATCTCATTTGCTTTTGCTTTTTTAGCAGTACTTATCTACATGTGGATGTACTACGGAAAAGGTGGTATGGTAGCAAATATTGCTCTTGCTGTAAACGTTGTGTTTA
>CANHRS010000049.1 GCA_947463445.1 Flavobacteriia bacterium
GGGAAATTAGAAGATCATTATGAAGATCAGCCGTTTGGTTTGGTTTCTAGTTGGTTGCGGGAAGCATTGGAGCGCAATGTGCATGAGCCAAACGCAATTTCTGTTTCTACCATTGGTTTAGACGGTTTTCCGGAAACACGTGTTGTTTATATTAAAGAATTACTAGAAGAGGGAATTGTTTTTTATACCAATTACCATAGCAATAAAGGTCAAGCAATAGCACAAAACAATAAAGTGCATGTGTTGTTTTATTGGCCGGAATTAGAACGTCAAATTCGTATTTCTGGGTTGGTAGAAAAAGTACCAGAAGTAATGAGTGATGCGTATTTTGCTTCTAGACCATATAGTAGTAAAATCGGTGCTTGGGCTTCTAACCAAAGTGAAAAATTAACTTCGCGCCAAGAATTAGAGCAAAAAGTAGCAGATTTCACCGTTAAATTTCCAACGGAAGTTCCAAGGCCAGCTCATTGGGGAGGGTATCTTGTGCGACCAGTAAAAGTAGAGTTTTGGCAAGGTCGACCTTCGCGCTTACACGATCGTATTGTGTATGAAAGAAATGAAGATGCCTGGCAATTATTCAGAATCAATCCTTAATGATAGAAATAGAACCAATTATCGTTCCATTAAGTAATGGAATTCGTTTAGTGTACATGCATACGCCTTCTCCAGTTGCGCATATGGGTGTAACTGTATTGGCAGGTTCTCGTTATGAGCAGTCCCAAGAAGCAGGTTTAGCACACTTTTTAGAGCATTGTATTTTTAAAGGGACAACCAAACGACGTTCCTTGCATATCTTGTCGCGTTTGGATTCTGTTGGTGGAGAATTAAATGCCTACACGACCAAAGAAGAAATTTGCGTGTATGCTTCGTTTACCAAGGAATATTTCAAACGAAGTTCTGAATTGTTGGCGGATATCGTGCTGAATTCCAATTTCCCAGAAAAAGAAATTCAAAAAGAGAAAGAGATTGTCTTGGACGAAATAAATTCCTATTTAGATTCTCCGAGCGATAAAATATTTGATGATTTTGAAGAGTTATTATTCCAGAATCATCCACTTGGCACCAATATATTAGGAACGAAAGAATCCGTTTCTGGCTTTACGCGCAAAGAATTGATGGATTATATTCAGCGTTTCTTTTTTGCAGAAAACATTGTGATTTCGTTTGTGGGGGATGTGCCTTTGACTAAGTTGGTGCAAACCATCGAAAAAGATTTTTCTACCCTAAAACGAAGTGGATTGCAAGTAACCCCTTTGCCTTTTACAGATTACAAACCATTCCAAATCCGTTCGCAAGAAGGTAATTTTCAAGCCCACGCGGTTATTGGAGGTATCGCACCGGGTTACAATAACGAGCAACGCCGTGGCATGACCTTGTTGACCAATGTATTAGGTGGACCAGCATTAAATTCCCGTTTGATATTGACCATCCGTGAAAAGTACGGGTATACCTACAACATCGAAGCGAGTTATTCTCCATACGCGGATATCGGCTATTGGACCATCTATTTTGGTACGGATCAAAAATATTTAGAGAAAACCCGCAAGTTGGTTTACAAAGAAATTAAATTGATGCAGGAAGAGGCTTTGTCTGAAATCCAATTGAAAAAAGCAAAAGAACAATTGAAAGGGCATTTAGCCTTATCGTTGGATAGTAATTCGGGCATCATGTTAGGACTTGGAAAAAGTTTGTTGTTGTTTAATCAAATCGATTCCATCCAAGAAATATATAGTGCTATCGATAAATTGACGGTAAAAGAGTTACGTGAAATTGCTGCGGAATATTTTGATGAAAGTAAGGTTTCAGAGTTGATATTTGAGGTGGGGGAAGATTGATTTTTTTCTCTTACTTTTTCCATGCGACGAATTCCGGACCGCAGAATTATGTTATGAATGTATTTCAACCGCTTTCTAAAATTATAAAATATTCACTATTTTGTATAAATATTTTAATCACCTTCTTTAAACTTAATTTGTAACCGCTCCGCTGGATTTTCTGCTTCGCGGTACAAATCCAGCGGATAGGATATTAGTAATTTAAAAACATGAAAATAATTATTCTTTTATTTATTTTTTTAATCAACCATAATCTAAATTCTCAATTAAAATTCCCAAGTGACGTTCAAAAAGCATATTTATTAAGTTATAAAATTGAGAATGCATTTAATAATGCAGAATATGATAAATGTATAAATTTATTAATCCAAAAAAAGAATTTACAGGCTCCCTATAATGAGTTTGATTATTTGTATTATTCTAAAAGTTCATTATTATTAAATGATACTATAAAATGTGTCAATATGCTTAAAAATGGTATTGAAAATGGATTGTTTTGGGATGAAGGATCAAGATTTACAAATCTTATAAATCAAAAAGAATTTTCAATAGATTTTTTAAATAAATACATAAAACAAAACTATTTATTTCACCATACAATTCATGAAAGAAAATTAGATACAGCAACAATAAATCAAATAAACAAATTGGTCAATATTGAGCAAATGATTAGATCAACCCCACAAACAGACTTAATACAATGGGGTAAAAATATTCAAGAAATTGATTCGATAAATTTTATAGAATTAAAACAAATTTTTTCTAAGTACAGTAATAAAATTCCACCACATAACAAAATAGGAAGAGATGCGATTAACAATATTACATTAATTCTACATCATGTTTCTTATTACAAAAAATATTTTGAAGAGTGCTCAAATTTAATTTTTGATGCATGTGTAAATTATGAAGTACATCCTTCCGTATTTGCAGGGTTATATGACAGAATCAGTTTAGATGAAAAAAAATGTGCTATTTATGGTGTTATGCCAACCTATCACGATGGTAAACTTTCTATAACATTATGCGAATGTAAAAAAGTAGATGAACTAAGATTAAACATCGGTCTGAATACCTTGAAAGAATTCTCAATTGAACGTCAAATTGAATTACCTGAATGTTATAAAAAATAATGAGATAAAAAAAATACGTATTAATGTCTTCAATTTTAGTAACAAAAGTACTTTAAATGTAATCGAATCGTTAAATTGTATTATGTACCGCTCCGCTGGATTTGTAATTAGAAGTCTTCGGAGAAGTGTTAAATTTATAAAAGAATGCCGCAGGATTAACTTCGTTGTTGTATGCGGTATAAATCCAGCGGAGCGCACATCACGTCACCTCCCTTAATCCCTCCTCTAGGAGGGAAACCTATAACGTATCGGTTCGAAAATATATCATAAACCTATCCTAAATTTTATATTTATGACTTAAATCATTTGTTGGATTAAAATCTTTCTATATATTTGTTTAGAATTATTCTAAATAAGGATGCGGTTAAAAGAAAACTTCACACAACAGGTAGAATTACCGATGCAAAACTGCAGCAATTGTGCTTGTTCAGGAAAGAAAGATTGTTGTAAAAAGTACAAGAAAAAAGGCATTCATTGTAAGAAGTGTCCGAAGATGTAATATCTTTATTCTTTAAAATTATTCCCGATGGCTAAAAGTAAAAAAGAACGCATTAATGTCGTTTATTCTACCAATCCAAATTTTTCGTACCAAGAAGAGGAGGAGGAGGTACAAGATACCCTTTCGAAGAACCAACAGAAATTATACGTTTCGATCGATAAAAAACAACGTGCTGGTAAAGAGGTTACGTTAATTGAAGGATTTATCGGTTTGGAAGAGGATTTGAAAGAACTAGGCAAGGTGTTGAAGTCTAAATGTGGTGTTGGCGGTACGGTAAAAGATGGTGAAATCATCATTCAAGGGAATTTTAGAGATAAAATCATCGAATTACTGAAGAAAGAAGGTTACGGAGTTATACGAAAAGGAGGTTGATGCAATTTGTCGTGGTAGGAATTGGAACGGATGTTGGTAAGACAATCGTTTCCGCAATTTTGGTGGAGAAATTTAAAACTTCGTACTGGAAACCTGTTCAGGCAGGTGAGTTGGATAATTCGGATAGCCACAAAGTAGCTCGTTTGGCTCCTGCTGCACAAACCATTTATCCGGAGGTATACCGTTTACACACTCCAGCTTCACCTCATTATGCTGCAGAAATTGATGGTGTTAATATCCAATTATCCGATTTTTCGATACCGACAAGCGAAGATTTAATTATTGAAGCAGCTGGAGGTTTGATGGTGCCATTGAATCAAGCTGGGGATTTGTATTTAGACCTTTTGAAACAATGGAAATTACCAGTTGTATTGGTGTCTAAGCATTATTTAGGGAGTATTAATCATACCTTATTATCCTTGTCTGCGCTTGCAGCTGCGGAGGTATCCGTAATGGCAGTGGTATTTGTAGGGGACGAAAATAGCGCTACAGAATCCATCATTTCTCGTCGTTTTCCAGAAATAGCCTATGTGCGTGTACCCTTGACGGAAAACCTCGATATTTCCTTTGTTCAAGCGATTGCTGCGCAGATTAAATTATAAACAATTCTGTATTTCCACACGGTTTTTTTCTAATAATTTCTGTCTTTTCCTTACATTTGACCAACTAATTATTTACGTATGATTGATCATTCGCACAAATTTGTTTCTTGTGAAAATTGTGGCGCACGAAATAAATCCTTGTTTGCAGGTTTACATGGCGAACAAGTTGAAGATTTAAATGAACACAAAGCGTGTAGTCATTACAAAAAAAATCAAGGTTTATTTTTAGAAGGAAGTATTCCGCGTGGTGTTTTTTGTGTAAATAAGGGTAAAGTAAAAGTATTTGCCATTGGTGACGAAGGGAAAGAGCAAATCATTCAAGTAGCTGGAGAGGGAGAAATCTTAGGTTTCCGTTCCATTTTTAGTGGTGAACCGTATAAGGTAAGTGCCACAACCTTAGAAGATGCGAACATTTGTTTCATTCATCGCGACAGTTTTTTGAGTATCATCGATTCGAATGCGGCATTTAGAAATGAATTGTTCAAGGAGTTTTCGAAAGAATTAGCGGAACGCGCGGAGTTTATTACGAATATGGCGCAAAAATCAGTGCGTGAACGTTTGGCGTTTATTTTATTGATTTTAAAAGAGGTATACGGAGAAGATCCGATTAATATTTCCAGAGAAGATATGGCTAATTATGTTGGTACGGCTACAGAGACTTTAATTCGTTTATTGAAAGAATTCAAAGAGGATGGATTGATTGATATCGCTACGCGTAAATTAACCATTTTGAATAAAGCTGGAGTCACGAAATTAGCAGGTCTGCATCGTTAAGATGAAAGCGTTTCTACAAGAAACTTCTTTTTTAAATTATTCGCACGCGAATTTTTCTACATTTTTAGCGGGTTTTACCTATGCAGAGTCGCCAAAATTAACGGCTATTGCTTTGTATGAGAAAGTGCGCGATGCATTTTTGTATGATCCATACCATTTACACCTAACTGAAAACGCATTACAAGGAAGTCACATCCTTACCAAGAAACGCGCTTGGTGCGTGGAGAAAGCCATTGTGTTATGTGCCTGTGCACGTCGTTTGGGAATACCTGCGCGTTTGGGCTATGCAGTGGTGGTGAATCACATCGGTGTAGAGCGATTATTGAAGTACTTACGTCGTCCGGAAATTGTTTTTCATGGTTATGTAGAACTCTATCTCGAAAATCGTTGGGTGAAATGTACCCCTTCGTTTGATCGTAATATTTGTCGGATGACCGGTGTACCTCCTTTGGTTTGGGATGGAGAAAGTGATTCCTTATTTCAAGCGTATGCAGGCGAATCCCAATTTATGGAATATGTGCACGATTATGGTTCGTTTGCGGATGTTCCTCTAACCTTGATGAAGTCGGAAATGCAAAAGTATTATCCGCATTTGTTTGAAGGCGAATGGGAGAGCAAAGAGTTTAGTTTTCGATGGACGTAGTTCATCTAAGAGAGATTACGTCCTTTCAGGACTGTAAGTTAATATGTAATTTAAATTATTATGCATAAATAAGATAAAACCATCGAAGAATTGTAGTGTAACGCATATTATTTCAATAATTTTTTCACTTCTGCTACTACTTCATCTGGTTTGTTTGTACCGATACGAATAATTTTATTTTCATTTTTGAATTGAAGTTCGATTGCCTGAAATCCGGAAACATTGTAAAGCCAACCTCCTTGAATGCGTCTAATTCCCCATCCACTAATGATATTATTTTTAATAGGCGTACAACTTTTGATATCTGAAAGTGGGTATGTCTTTTTGATTAGTCCGATACCCATCGAGAAACTGAGTGTTGTTTTCGTAATGGTAATGGTGATTTTATTGAAGCATGCTAGACAAAGCAAGAATAACAGACTTAGAATGGCGTAATATTTTGTTTGTCCACCAGGATTAGCGGAAGCTTGTACGAATAAATTAAGGTTAATTATTATTAGTGGAACAAAGATAAGGTACATCAGTTTTCCGTGTTGCGTGAAGGATTTTGTTTCCATGGTTTGGGCTAAGGTATATTTTAGTAAATGTAGAGAATATTTTTTGATTCGATGGTTTGCATGCGTTCTAAATTAATCGTTCTTTTATAATGCTATTGGATGTTTATACACCTTATGTAACAAAAGTGGCTGTAGTCTTTTATATATCGAACTACTTTTACATCAAACTTAAATAGGTTATGGAATTTGGAGGGTATTTAGCAGCTATAGTAATTGGTATATCTTTAGGTTTAATTGGTGGTGGAGGAAGTATTCTCACAGTTCCTGTGCTCGTTTATTTGTTTCGAATCGATGCTGTGTTAGCCACTTCCTATTCCTTGTTTATTGTAGGTACAACCAGTGTTATTGGATCAGTTACTTATTTCCAAAAAGGTTTAGTCAATATCAAAACAGCGATTGTATTCGGAATACCATCCATTCTTGCTGTTTTTTTAACACGTGCATTTCTTGTCCCAGCGATACCATTGGAAGTGTTACAAGTAGGTAATTTTCTGATTACCAAAAGTATTTTATTGATGCTTTTGTTTGCGGTATTGATGATTTTTGCGTCTTATAGTATGATAAAAAAAGAAAAAATCAAGGTAGAAAAAATAGAACAACCACAAGTGTTTAATTATCCGATGATTCTTTTGGAAGGAATGGTAGTTGGAGTTTTGACTGGTTTAGTAGGTGCTGGTGGTGGTTTTTTGATTATACCAGCCTTGGTGGTTTTAAGTAAGTTACCGATGAAAGAGGCGATAGGAACTTCGTTGGTAATTATTGCTGCTAAATCATTAATTGGTTTTTTCGGAGAACATAGTGGCGCAATGATCCAATGGGTATTTCTTTCGAAAGTTACCTTATTTGCCATAGTAGGAATTTTTATCGGAATTACCATTTCTAAGAAAATAGACGGGGCCAAATTGAAGCCTGCATTTGGTTGGTTTGTTTTGGTAATGGGGATATATATTCTACTAAAAGAAACTGTTTTAAGTTAATTTTCTTCTGTAACAAAAGTGGCTGTATGCCATCCATAATCTTATCAAATTTGTATAAATCAATTAAAAAAGTAAGCATGAAAATAGAACAAATTTATACGGGATGTTTGGCACAAGGTGCGTATTATATTACTTCCAATGGAGAAGCGGCAATTATTGATCCTTTACGAGAAACAAAACCTTATTTGGATCGTTTGGTGGAAGATGGTGTAACACTTAAATATATTTTTGAAACCCATTTCCATGCGGATTTTGTGAGTGGTCATGTGGATTTAGCACGAGCTACAAAAGCAGATATCGTGTATGGTCCTACTGCAAAACCTACTTTTCCAGCGCTTGTTGCAACGGATATGCAAGTTTTCCAGGTTGGGGATATCACCTTGAAGGTGATACATACACCTGGACATACCATGGAGAGTTCTTGTTTTTTATTGGTAGATGAAACAGGGAAAGAAACGGCTTTATTTAGTGGCGACACCTTGTTTTTAGGGGATGTTGGTCGACCAGATTTAGCGCAAAAAGCGGCAAATTTAACGCAAGAAGAATTAGCAGGACTCTTGTATGAAAGTATCTATACGAAGTTATTACCATTAGCGGATGAGGTTGTTGTATACCCTGCGCATGGTGCTGGTTCGGCATGTGGGAAAAATATGATGAAGGAAACGGTTGACACCTTGGGGAACCAACGCAAAGTTAATTATGCCTTAAATCAACCAGATAAAGCATCGTTTATTGCGGCTGTCACGGAAGGATTGTTGCCACCACCTGCTTATTTCGGGATGAATGTAGCGATGAACAAAACGGGATATACTGCATTTGATCAAGTGATTCAAAAAGGGTTAACGCCATTAAGTCCGGAAGCTTTTGAGTTGACAGCAACTGCTAACACAGCATTGATTTTAGATACACGAAAAGATACTGATTTTGTTATTGGTTTTGTACCGCAATCCATTCATATTGGTTTGGATGGTGATTTCGCTCCTTGGGTTGGTGCGATGATCGTAGATGTACAACAGCCAATTTTGTTAGTCGCGGATGCTGGTAGCGAAGAAGAAGCACTTACCCGTTTAAGTCGCGTTGGATTTGATAACGTGCTTGGTTATTTAGAAGGTGGGATAGCGGCATGGAAATTAGCAGGCAAAGATTTAGATACAATTCACCAGATTGACTCCGTGCAGTTTGCGAAGGAAGTGAAGCTAGGAGTTTCTAAGGTGATTGATGTGCGCAAGGAAAGCGAATATGAAGCGCAACATGTAGAAGGTGCGTTTAGTAAACCGCTTGCGTATATTAATACGTGGAGTAAATATATTCCAAACCAACATTTTTATCTGCATTGTGCCGGAGGGTATCGTAGTTTAATTGCAGCAAGTATATTACAGGCGCGTGGATATCGAAATTTCACGGAAGTTGCAGGAGGGTTTAGCGCGATTTCCAAAACGAATTTGCCTACCACTGATTTTGTATGTCAAAGTAAATTAATGTAAAAAAGTAAGATGAGAAATGTACTGAAAAATTGGAATCTCCTACGAGTTATACGATTCGTTTTCGGTTTGTATGTGCTTATTCAAGGGGTATATGCGCGTGACATGCCGTATGTACTCATTGGTAGTTTATTTACGCTTATGCCTCTATTAAATATTGGGTGTTGTAGTACTTCTGGGTGCGCTACACCGAATCGTAAAAATGAGGTAACAACGGAAGAGATAAGTTATGAAGAAGTACGTTAAATTACACCTTGTTACCCTTATTGGAGTCTTGGTGGGTTCAGTTGCTGGGTTTTTGTATTGGCGATTTGTTGGTTGTAGTTCAGGTACTTGTGCTATAACCTCCAGTCCAATCAATAGTACCTTATATGGTGCGCTTTTAGGGGGATTATTGTTCTCTATGTTTGAAAAAAATAAAACGAAATAGTATGACATTTCAAGAAATAATAAATCAAGATAAACCAGTGTTGGTTGATTTTTTCGCAACGTGGTGCGGACCGTGTAAAACGATGTCTACCGTGTTAGAAGATCTAAAAACGAAAGTAGGGGAAGATGCTACGATACTTAAAATTGATGTGGATAAAAATCCAAAGGCAGCATCGGTGTATCAAGTACGTGGGGTACCAACGTTGATTATTTTTAAAAATGGGAAACCGCTTTGGCGACAATCGGGTGTGGTTCCAGCGCAACAATTAGCGGAGTTGTTACAAAAGCATCAATAGCAGTTACGCTTAATGTATTATATTAATTTCAACATTTATAATTGTTTAAGTTGTTAAATTGTTTTTTGTATAAAACAATTTTAGTTTTTGTTTATTGTGAAAAACATTTAGTATTTTTGTTTATCAAATAATGCAAAATGAATCGATTTATTTTTAAGTCTGAAAAAAAACGGAATGAAGTAACAGATACTTTTGTTCGTTATTTATGGAAGGAAGTGGATTGGAGTCAACGCTTAATTTTATTGTTAGGGCATCGCGGTGTTGGTAAAACTACTTTATTGTTGCAGCAAATGAAAAGTGATACAGCAAAGTCTATTTATTTGAGTTTAGATGATTATTATTTTGAAGAAATAAGGCTGATTGAAGTTGTAAGTGCGTTGTATGATTTGGGATATCGTTCCTTTTATTTGGATGAAATTCATCGGTATGTACATTGGTCAAAAGAATTAAAAAACGTGTATGATGATTTTACGGATAGTAAGTTCATTGTGACAGGTTCTTCCATTTTGGAAATTTCGAAAGGACAAGCCGATTTGTCCAAAAGAGCCGTCGTTTATCCCTTGCTGGGTTTGTCGTTTCGAGAATTTCTTTTGTTGGAAGAAAAGATTGATTTACAAGTTGTAACACTTGAAGAGATGATACGTAATCATTCAGTGATTTCAGCAGATTACCTGGATCATTTTGATATAAAAACTTCTTTTAAGAATTATTTAAATTACGGGTATTATCCATTCTACCGAGAGGGAAAGCGTGTTTACCATCAGAAATTGCAAGAAACTACGAATTTGGTGATTGATTCCGATGTTACACCCTTCGAAGAATTGAATTATACAACAGTTCGTGTGATGAAGAAGTTGTTGTACGTGATTAGTCAGTCGGTACCCTTTATTCCAAACATCAGTAAGTTGGCTGAAAAAATGGGGGTGACGCGAAACACTATTTTGAAGTTGTTGGATATACTCGATAAAGCACAATTATTGTCTTTGTTGCATACTTCCACGGAAGGGGTTAGTCTGTTGCAAAAGCCAGAAAAAATCTACTTGCAAAACACCAATTTATCCTATATGTTTGCGCACGAAAGTCCGAATGTAGGGAATATCCGCGAAACCTTTTTTCTAAATCAATTACAGGTAAAACACCAAGTTACTGCCCCGAAATATGGCGATTTTATGGTGGATAGTACGTATGTGTTTGAAGTAGGAGGGACTTCTAAAACGAGTAAACAGATTCAGGGAGTTCCGAATGCGTATTTAGCGATAGATGGGATTGAAGGAGGGGTAGGCAATCGGATACCGTTGTGGTTGTTTGGATTTTTGTATTAAGTGTTATACTTGTAAATACTGCCTAAATCAATTTCTAAATTTAAATTCAAAAAAAAACTAACTTGAAATGAAGTACTTAATATTTGTAACAGCATTGCTTTTTTTATGTTTTAGTTCGATTAATATCAAAGCTCAAAACATACAAGTCGATCCCTTGTTAATGCAAGATTTAGAAGTGTTTAAAATAAATGAACCACTTCAGTTGTGGTTGAATTTTTTAAAAAGTAAAGACGATAAAAAAGGTGCTCACTATTGGAATTCCAAGGAGGTCAAAAAATACAGTGATACCACTTATTTTCAGTTAAAAGATTTGGATTATTTTGAAGATGGTAAAATCATTAAGACTTTAAATCAAGGTACTACAGTGTTAAGTATCACGAAAAAAGATACCCTTTATAAAATTACATCCATGTTAAGATTTAAGGTTGATGATAGTGTATCTACAACACCTTTTATATTTCATGTATATGCTTCGATTGAAAAAGAATCTGGTTTATTGAAACTTTATAATCCATTTCCTATCAATCAAAAATTGATGACGCAAGAAAAGAGCTTTGAAAATATTCGTTATGTCTTTCCAAAATATCACGAGTTTAATAAGTCGCTTGCAAAAGAACAAGCGCGAAAAATAGCTTTTGTAGAAAAAGAGTTTAATTTAAAGCTTAATTATCCAACGTTTATTTTTACGAACAATCGTTCTGAATTATATCGATTATTAGGGTACGATTTTAATTTTCAAGATATAGGAGATGAAAAACCGTTTGGACATGCTTTTGTTCAATATAATTACGTTTATGCCTGTGGAAATGGAGAATATTTTCCACATGAATTAATCCATTTATTGATTAATCCAAATTGGCCAAAAGCGCATACATGGTTTATCGAAGGGGTTGCAACCTATTTTGGAGAATCAAGAGGTAAGTCGTTAGATTGGCATTTGAAAAATTTCAAAAAATACTATTTAGCACATCCAATGGAAGATTATTCGGATTTGCTTTCTAAGCGAAATATAGATGATATTTCTGGTTATCAATATGTCATTGGAGGTTTGTTTGTTAAGTTGGCTTATGAAAAGGGAGGTGCAGAATCGGTTAAACGATTAATGACATTTGGAGATAGTGATACAGAATTTTATCTAGCGTTGGAAACTGTTTTAGGAATAAAAAAAGAGGGGATAAATCAATTTTTTAGAGAGTATTTTAATAAATAAGTTTATTCAATTTTTTCTTTCAAACTTTCAATCACTCTCTCCAATTCCACTTTATTTTGCGAACCAATAAACAAACGATACCCATTTTTAAAAGTTAGTTGTAAGCCATAGTCGCCATATGCTGTATATGCACGATTTTTTCTGGCTCCTTTAATTCCCCATCCCCAGTAGTATTCGCTAAAGCTATCTGCATTTCGTGTTTCAAAATGGACAACATCTTTCCAGTAGAATTTTTTCGGTTTCCAGTGAAATGGAGAATATATTACTTGAACATATTCGTCGGTGTAGTTGGTTTTTAGTTCAAACTTAAACATAAAAACACATAAGGCAGTCATGACAAGTATGGTAATCAATAGTGGTAAAATATTTTTCCAATCGTCTGTTAAGGGTTTCATTTCTTGAAAGGAAACTAAACAGGATACAAAGCAGGTTGGGATAATCGCAATCCATACACCATTCGTTTTTTGTTTTTCAGAGAAATTTATCATGAAATAGACGTTTGTATTTTATAAATTAATCCATTTTGTAACAGTATCAAAATAACAATTAGTCAGTAATTTTTAGTTGAATTCTTTTGTCTTTATTTCCTCTACCACCTTTTCCAATTCCACTTTATTTTGTGAACCAATAAACAAGCGTTTACCGTCTTTAAAAGTTAGTTGTAATCCATAGTCGCCGTAAGCTGTATACGAACGATTTTTTCTAGTGCCTTTAATTCCCCATCCCCAATATTCTTTCAGGCATTCTGCGGTACGTGTTTCCGTGTGAGCTACATCTTTCCAATAGAAGTTTTTTGGTTTCCAGTGAAAAGGTGAATATAGCACTTGCACATATTCGTCGGTGTAGTTGGTTTTTAGTTCAATTTTAAACATGAAAACACATAAAGCAGACATGATAAGTATGGTAATTAAAAGCGGAAGAATATTTTTCCAATCGTCTGCTAAGGATTTCATTTCTTGAAAGGAAACTAAACAGGATATAAAACAGGATGGGATAATCGCAATCCATACACCATTCATTTTTTGTTTTTCAGAGAAATTTATCATGAGATAAACGTTTGTATTTTTTAATTAATCAATTTCGTAACTTTATCAAAAATAACAATTAGTCAGCAATGCTTTTAAACTTATCACCACATTTTTTTGGATCTCGATGTGAATTCAACTTTATTTGTTTAACATCCATTTTTGCAAAAAGACATCGTAAGTTCTTAGGAATGTTCCGTTTTCATCGGATCCTTGATAAATCATTTCTTTTTCAATTAAAGAGTCAACACAACGTTTTACTGCAGATGCATTGGAGAATTTATATTTTGTTAGGAATTCTTTTCCAGTTAGTTGATATGTTTTTTCTTCTTTCGATATGGCTTTTAATACATTCCATTGTTGGCTAGATAATAGGTTTCTGTATTGATAGAAAAAGACTTCTTGGTCTTTTAAGATTTTGTAGCAAACTTGTAATATATCTATACGTCTGATTTTCCTTTTTCCGGTTGCATATAGTCTGTTACATACCATTTGGACGAAGTAGGTGTGTTTGTTTGTCCAGTTTAATATAAAATCAATATCCTCGTCTTGTATGGTTTTGTTATTAGTGGTAAAATGTTTTTGGATAAACTCCTTGTATTTGTCGGTTGGAATAAAGTCTAAATATTCCACTTGCGTACTTGCGTAAAAAGGACGTTTACTATTGCCGAATATTTCTGTTAGGATATGTTTTTTACTTCCACTAAAAATAAAACGGAGATTCTTCACCTCTTGAATAATCGTTCTCAATAGCGCTTCCGTATTTTTTTCTGGATATTCATTGATTTGTTGAAATTCATCAAAAGCAATGATGATGGGTATGTTTTGTTGTTCTAAAAATAAGAGTAACTGTTGTATGGTCTTTGGAATCTCATTTTGTTTTAAAGTGTCAAAAGAAATAGCTGGTTCTCCTGTTAAAGCGTCAAATTGTATCAGTGGACGCAAGTGCTTTATATTATTTAAAAAACGTTTTCCGATGGATTCTTTCGTGGGAAATTTTTTCGTTATTTCATTGGCTAATTGGTTCGCGAAATCATGTAAATTTTGAGAAGCGAATAAATCAACAAATAAGCACCTGTATTCAAAATGCTCTTCCAAGTGTTCAAATAAATGTTTTATTAATCCTGTTTTTCCAATTCTTCTAATAGATATTAGGGTAGTGTTTAGCTCATTATTTATGTTATTTATTAATGATTCTAAATTATGTTCACGATCACAGAAATACTCTTTTCCTTGATAAGTATTGATTATAAAAGGATTTTTTTCTATTTCTAGTTTCATGTTAGTTTGAATTAAAATACATTTTGTATTATACATTTTGTATTATACATTTTGTATAACAAATGTACTGTTTTTTTTGTAGGATACGGAAAATATATTACTAAAATTTGCTTTGATAACCATAGGATTATCTTTCGAGTAGGTGAAAATTAAAAATATGTAACATGAATTTTGTTCTATATTTACATCATTATTAAATTCTTAGGATGAAAAAACTAATTTTAGCACTAGTACTTACAAGTACTTTGTTTGCTTGTAAAAAGGAAACGACAACACCTAACACTACATCAAATCCAATTAGTTGTGTGGATAATCCAAGCATAAACTTTACAGCTATCGGAACACCTGTTGGTAAATTTTCAGATTGCATCAAGGATATAGATGGGAATGTGTATAAAACAGTAACCATCGGAACACAAACTTGGATGGCAGAGAATTTGAAAACTTCTAAATACAGTGATGGTACTATAATTCCTAATGTAAAAGATAGTCTTGAGTGGGCGAAATTAACCACAGGTGCCTGGTGTTATTACAATAACGATTCAACCAACAATGCCAAATACGAGAAGTTATACAATTGGTATGCAGTGAGTAAAACAACCAATGGTAATAAAAATGTTTGCCCAACAGGATGGCATGTACCAACGGATGCTGAATGGACGGTACTAACGGACTATTTAGGCGGCGATAGCATTGCAGGTGGTAAACTAAAAGAAGTAGGCATAACAAGCTGGAATAGCCCAAACACCGATGCTACGAATACGTCATTATTTTCGGCGCTTCCGGGCGGGTTCCGCAACTACAATGGTTATTACTCCAACATTGGCTACTTCGGTTACTGGTGGAGTTCTTCGGAGATCAATACCTACGCCTACGACGCTGCTTGGGCCCTCGGCCTGAGTAGCAGCTATGGGGATGCCCTCAGAGGCAGCAGCAGTAAGAGAGGTGGCTTGTCTGTTAGGTGCCTCAAAGACTAACACAATTATAATTTATGAATGATGATTTATAAATGAATGAGTAATGGGTTGCGGTTTTCGTAACCCATTTTTATTATAACATCGCGAGGAAATAAGGCTAGTTCATCCTTCATAACTTGCAATCATTCATCTAGAAATAATCTAATACAATACATTCTAAAAAACAATCTAAAGTTCAGATTTACTAGCTTCCTCTTATAACCGCAACTTTTTCTTAGTACGTATGAAAACACCTAATTTGTATAGGTTGAATAAGTGTATATTCACTACACCTCGAAGTATTAAAATTCGAATGATTGGATTGTATATTTTTACAAGAATTAAAAACACAGAGCGAAACGGCTTTATTTTTAGGTATGTACGAAGTAAGTGAATGTCCTTATAAAAGTTTAAATCATCATTTGTAAAATTCAAAATCAATACAAGATTTTGGATAGCTACCTCTGTTTTTTGTAAAAAAAATTCATTGGTTTCCAGTGCTCCATTGAGTATTGGGTTTTCAATATGCACAATTGAAAATTGATGTTTCTTTAAATCATAACCAAATAAAGTGTCTTCATGTCCATATTTTGTTAGTCTTTCGTCAAATTTTATGGTGTTAAACAATGCTTTTTGGATTATGAAGTTATTGGTCATAAACGAACTGTTTGGATTTTGATTTCGAACACTAGCAGGTTTACTTTCACTAATAATACCGTATTTCCAACTTAATCGTTGATGAATTGAAGGACTTTGTTCTGGGTATATTCTTCCTCCACAACAAATCAGTACTCCTTTCTTTATTTCATTTAAATAATTCGCGATAAAATCTGTAGAAGTTAATAAGGAGTCACAATCTAAAAATAATAAAAATGGCTGTTTAGCATAGTTTATAAAGAGGTTTCTAATTTTTGAGCGACCTATATTTGTTTTTAGTTCAATATAACTACACGCACCAGCAAGTTCTCTGTTTTTTTCTCTGTGTAACGAGGATCCATCGTCAATTAATAGGATTTCAACAATGTCATTTAGTTGTGATTTTTCTTTAATTAAAGATTTAACTAATGTAGTTACATCAAAATTATAAATAGGAATACAAATACTTAACATAGCGGTGTAGCAATTAAATAAATTGAATGTTTAATAACCATTCTTCCAAGCTTCAGATCTTCGAGTTCCAAGAATTTTATAGTCCTTTTGTGTAATAGCTTTTTCAACCTGACTTCTGTTTTTATACATCGACTTGTATTTAAAATTGTAGTTTGCAATCGCTGCATAAAAGAAAATAACGCGCCGTACATCAATTTTTTCCAAAGGGTAAATTTCTCTAGCAAATAAGCATGACAGTAAAAGGAATAAAAAACGATTACTGGAAAAACAAGGAAAAAGGTATGGGAGGAAGGTCCTTTAATGGAGAAAAAGAAACTTAAAAAAATGAGGATATACATAAAAAGTGCCAAGCGTTTGATATTTAACCAAGGTCCTTGCGCTTTATTTTTAAAATAAACATAAATAAAACTTCCAACAAGTAAATAAGCTATTTTTTTAGAAAACAAAGGGGCAGAATAGATTGGAAGTAATTCAAAAAGCGCAATAAAAAAAGGAATGGAAAATACTAAGACATAAGAAGGATTCACTACGCGTGTTCCATAATCCATCGACCAGGATAAAAACATAATCCAAGAAGTAGATAGCCAAAACGGAATAGTTGGTATGCGCTTATGAATGTAATAGGCAAAATAAAGAAGACTGATAAAGGAAAGTATATTTAAAAATAGACTAGGTGACTCAGGAATAGCTAATATTTTTAAAGGAACAGAAATTAAAAGCGCTTGAAATGCACCAGGAATTTGAGTTTCCGTATAAACTACATCCGGACCAAAGAAAGGCCACGTTCCCGTCGTGTACGATTTTAAACCTATTAAATAGATTTGCAATTCATCTTCAAACCAAAATTCAGCAAACAAACCGTAAACTAAACGGAAAAGGAATAAAAACAAAATAAGAACAACCATTAGTTTGTTATTAGAAATGGCTTCTTGCAAACCAGACAATATTTTTCGCATTACTAGTTAGATTTAGATTAGGAGTTTTTTAACAAAAATGAATAAAATTTTTCTAATGCAATCGATCGATGACTCAAATTACTCTTCTCTGCTAAATTCATTTCAGCAAATGTTTTCGTATAACCCTTTGGTAAAAATATTGGATCATACCCAAAACCTTGTGAACCTCGTTTCTCTTCAAGTATCTCTCCCTCTATTTTACCTTCAAAACTAGATGCATTTCCAAAAGAATCAATATACGAAATGACAGTCTTGAAACATGCATTCCTGTTTTTTACCCCTTGAAGTTCAAATAATAGTTTATCCATATTTCTAGTGTCACTTTTAGGAATACCTGCATATCGAGCGGAATATACACCTGGAGCATTATCTAATGCAGTAACCTCAAGTCCTGAATCATCCGAAAAACAAGCAACATTGAAATTTTCATATCCATAACGCGCTTTTAGTAAAGCATTGCCAGCAAAAGTGTCAGCTGTCTCAGGTATATCTTCCGTGCATCCTATATCTAGCAAATTCTGAATTGTAATACTTTCTCCAAATTTGTACTGTATCTCTTGCGTCTTTCCTATATTAGAGGAACAAAATAAAAGTTTCATAAATAATCGAATGTAATTTATTAGTGTAAAAATACAAATCATCTCCAAGCACTATCTATGTAACTTAGATTTAATTTCTAACGTAAAGCTAAAGAAAATCTTTACTAGTCATTTATTAGGTAAGAATAGCGATTTTTAACAGGTGGATAGTAAATAATAAA
>CANHRS010000050.1 GCA_947463445.1 Flavobacteriia bacterium
ATTGAAAGAGGGGAGTTAACACCCACAATATTTTGGTTTCAAAAACTTGCTAACGCATTTAATTCAATCCCATCAGAATTTATGAAAGATTTTGAGGATTTTATTTCTAATTAATTTAGTTGTTAGATAAACTCTTATCCCATGCGTTTATAAAATCTTCAATATGTTCGTTTTCTGTTTCTCCGATATAATTTAATAACATCTTTTCTGTTGCGTGACCTGTTACAGCCATTATGACTTTATTTTGCAGTTTATGGTAGTGATTGGTGGCAAAAGATCTTCTGCAAGTATGTGAGCGTATTAATTCCCATTTTTCAAAAGTTCCAACCTCTTTTTTGTGTGTTTCTTTATTTTGTTTAGAACCATGAACAAGGTCATTCATTTTAACCTTTTCATCCTTACAAACAAGTTTAATCCACTCATTAAATCGTTGGTCTGAGATTGGTCTAGGAAAGTCCCCCAAACGGATTAGGATATCCTTTATATCTTGATGAATTGGAATATCTACTTGTTTATTGGTCTTACTCTGTACATATCGAATAAACTCCCTTCCATTGGTTGTTTTAAATATGTTACTTTTAGTTAATTTCATTAAGTCATTAACCCTACATCCAGTCCAACAACCTATAATTAACCAATCTCTTGCATTTTCTAAGTAGTCACTTCCTTTGAATAATTTAATCCGTTTTATTTCCTCTTCGGTAATGGTAACAAATAGTGTAGGTTCAATCGGAGCATTAAATTTTTTAGTTAGCACTTGCTCATTAATTTTATATCCTCTGTCTTTTGCATCAATACAAATTGTTTTAATCTGTTTTATATCTTTACTTATACTGTTTTGAGATAATTCAAGAACGTTTCTTTCGTATTCAATAAATTCGGAATGAAATTTTAAATTGATGTCAGCAATACGCAGTTTTTTGTTGGTGTGAGTTTCAAATTTACCCAGCCTCATAATTGTAGTATTGAAATTTCTGATTGTAGTTGGGGCTGTTAATCTATTTGTTTTAGGATTTATTTTAACTTTCATTGCATTTTGGTACTCTTTTACTAAATCAACAAATAAATCGTTTTTAACATATAGATTCGGATTCAAGAACTCTTTGATTTTTTCATATAACCAATCCTTGTTTATTTCGATATCCTCGTGGTTTTTCTCTTCGTTGAGTTTATCAAATATGAAAAGTTTCATCTTTTCTAATTTGAAGTCTGAATTTATTTTATCAGAGTTTATGGCTGTATCCTTTACCTTACCAAGTTTAACACTCCAAAATTTAGGGTCGATTACATAGCCAGTTGGAATTTTAATGTCTGTAGTTCTTCCATTTCTTAATCTTATATAGATGTTTGCTAATTCATTATTTCCGCTAATAGAGTATTTTATTGTTGCCATTTTATTTTAAATTTACAATCAAATAAATTTAGTGAATTAATATCAATTCCCACCAAATTCCCACCAAAAGTTTATAGAAATGAATTTATGTGATTTAATATTGATTAACTTTGTTTATTGTTTTCAATAAAAACCTTATATATGGAGTGTTTAAGACTGTTTTGCAACGTATCAATAAATTACATTTGCGTTCAGTCGTGGGCACGTAAAATCCATTTATCGCAAGGTAAATGGATTTTTTGTTTAAAATCTAAAAATAATGTAAATGATTGATTACCGAAGTGATACTGTGACCAAACCAACAAAAGAAATGTTGGAGTTTATGTTTAATGCGCCAGTAGGGGATGATGTATTTCAAGAAGACCCTACGGTGAATGAATTGCAAGAATTTGTAGCGGCATATTTTGGAAAAGAAGCAGCACTTTTTTGTAGTTCTGGAACACAAACCAACCAAATAGCTATTAATGTACATGTGAAACCTGGAGGTGAGGTTATTTGTCACGAGGAAAGTCATATCTACAAATACGAAGGTGGAGGAATTGCAAAGAATTCGGGCGCTTCTGTTCGTTTATTACCTGGAAGTCGTGGTAGATTAAAAGTAGAAACAATCCAAAAAGCAGTAAATGCGGATGATATACATTTTCCGGTAACTGCTTTGGTGAGTTTAGAAGATACTGCAAATCGTGGTGGTGGAGCCGTTTACGATTTCGAAGAAATTAAAAAGATTGCTTCCTTTTGTAAAGAAAAAGGATTGCCGCTACATTTGGATGGTGCTCGTTTAATGAATGCTTTGACTGTAACTAAAGTAGATCCAAAAGTATATGCTGCGCAGTTTGATTCAATTTCCTTGTGTTTATCTAAAGGACTTGGAGCTCCAGTCGGATCGTTATTACTTGGAACAAAAGAATTTATCCACAAAGCAAGAAGAGTTCGAAAAGTAATGGGAGGCGGTATGCGTCAAGCTGGAATTATTGCTGCGGGTGGTTTGTATGCAATGAAAAACAATGTGGCTAGACTTAAACAGGATCATGCACGCGCTCAATTGATTGGCGATACGCTTCAGAAACAAGCATGGGTTTCAGAGGTTTTTCCGGTTGAATCGAATATTGTTGTGATATGCTTGAAAATAGAAGCGCATAAAGAGATTGTTATTCAGGAATTTAAAGAGCAAGGTATACTTATTTCTTCTTTCGGAGATGGTATGATTCGATTAGTGGTACATTTAGATATTAATGACGAAGATATTACACAAACATGTAACGCGATTCAATCTATTCAATTAAACTAATGACTAAAACAAAGGCTGTCAATGAAAATTAACAGCCTTTGTTGTTTAGGAATTCACCTTAGTTTTTTAGGGTATTTATTCTACCTAGCATACAACTTGTATAACTCTTAAGTTGCAGTAATAATCCATTTTCTTCAGTAGCCTCTGGATAACCAAGGTGGTGTAGTTTATGAATGATTTCAGATCTTTCCAAACTTTCAGGATACGTTACATCCACACTATCTGTATCCGTATCCACTTTTACATTGGATACACCTATTATTTCCGATAATTCTTTTGTAATCGTTGAGGCACATCCCCCACATTTTAAATTCGCAATATAGATTGTTTCTGTTTTCATAATTCACATTTTTGTTAGTTAAAAGTATCATTCATCTTACGTTACCCATCACTCATTACCCAGTTTAACCTGAGCTTTTCGAAGGGTCACTCTTCATGCATAGGTCCCTGAGGCTATCGAAGGGCCGTCACTCCTCTAGCAAAGCACCAACAATGGCACCTTACTTTCCATTGCAATTTCTTTGGTTTTACTTTTGTGAATTAAGTTTGTGAAGAAGTTATAAGAATGTGGAATCATAGCAATGATGGATGCATCGTTTTCATCTGCAAATTCCATAATTCCTTGGGTTACATCTTCGCATGTTGCAATACTGTTTGTGTGTTTTACATGGTGAAAATTCTTTTCTGTTTTCCAAACTTGTAATTCTTCTATATACGCAGCTATTGGTTCTTTTGCTTCTATAGCATGAAACATCAATACATTTGCATCAAAAGTATTTGCAAGGTCGAATAATGGAGCGAGTGTTTTTTTATTGGAAATACCTTCATAATCGGTCGCAAAAACTATTTTATCGATTGTTTTAAAAACATAATCAGATGGTATTGCCAAAACAGGAATTTCGGTTTGCTTTATAACGGAATAGGTGATACTTCCAAGAAATAATTTACCAAGACCGGTTGCGCCTTGTGTTCCCATGATAATTAAATCACAATTAAATTCTTTAGCAACACGTACAATTTCATCCGCCGCAAAACCAATTCGGAGTTCGATGGAATACTTTATTTTATCTAATTCTATTTTTTCCTCCGCAAATATGTGTTTTAGATTGGAAGAAACATGATTAAATTGTTCTTTTTCATCTTGAAATACGATCGGATTATAAAATTCCAAAGAAGTATCTGGTAAATCCAACATTGGATGGGTTGCATGTAAGAAAACTAATTCCGCCGGAAAATTCTTACAGAAGTTTAAGGCATATCGAATTGCATTTCCTGCATTCGGTGATAAATCAGTAGGTATAAGTATTTTTTTCATAATCTAAACATTTTCTACAAAGTACTTAAAACTTTTTCCCTAAGATTGTGACTGCAATCAGATGGAATAATGACTTTAGTCAGTTTCCTAGTTACAAGAAGAATAGTATAAAGTTGAAAGCCTCTAGAACCTAAATTCTAATGCCTAATTCCTAATTCCTAAAAGCTAATTCCTAAAAGCTATTGCCTAAAAACTACTCCCTAAATGCTACTGCCTAAAAACTACTCCCTAAATGCTATTGCCTATATACTAATTACTATCCCCTAAAAACTATTCCTTAAAAGCTATTGCCTATTTCCTAAATGCTATTTCCTAAAAGCTATCCCCCTAATTTTCTTCAAAAAACGACTTAAGTCATAGTTTTATCCAAATTGACTTCCTATATTTGTCTTACTTATAATCATTCTAAATAATGAAGGTAATAATTGCAGATAGTAACGAGTTAATTCGAGTTGGAATCCGAACGATTTTAAACACGGATAAAACACTTGAAATTGTTAGTGAAGCTAGAAATAGCGACGAATTATTAAGTGAAATTCAAAACTTTGGAGCAGATATTATATTGATTGATTATACTTCGCCTGGGTTTACTATAGACATTATTCCTAACGTATTACAAAAATTTCCTTCCGTTAAATTTGTTGCCATTACTCCGGAACAAAGTGCACAAACCTTAGTAGATGCTTTGCGCTGTGGTGTGCAGAGTTATGTCAAGAAAGATTGTGATGTTTCGGAAATCATTAATTCTATCAAAGAAACAGAACGTGGAAATAAATTCTTTTGTGGACAAATTTTGGAAACCATTCAGCGCGCACATATAAATGTAGAAGATATAGATTTTGAATCTTTTTCGTGCGAACCAGTATTGTTATCCGAACGTGAAAATGAAATTATCAAGTATATCGCTGAAGGACAAACGAATACACAAATCGCAGATATCTTATTTTTAAGTACGCATACGATCAATACCCACCGTAAAAATATTATGGCAAAATTAGGCGTAAAAAACACCGCCGGAATCGTTATGTATGCTGTAAAAACAGGATTAGTAAGTCCAAATAAATTTTTATTTGCTGGAGAAGCTTAGGGAATATGAATTATGATTTATATGTTATGAATTGTTAGTAACCGATAAATTATTTTATTGAATGAAATTCATTGTTTTTTTTCTTTTCTTGTCAATCATATTTTACAGCAAAGCGTATAAGCTTAGAATATGAGATACTGTAAAACTGGATGGGAAACATTATCTAATAAAAAATGACATCTTCAGTTCATTTATAGTTTCTCATGATAAAAAAATACCTCAACCAGATATCAGTATAATTAATTATCATAGAAGTTTCACAGCTTCTTATGAAGTTAAGTAAAAAAAGATTTTCTTAACAGGTATATACACATTGAGAAAATAAAGGAAAAATTAAAAAACAACATATAATTAATTTGATAAATTATAAATTATTAAGATTTGTAACTTTCCGTAAATTTAAATCAACAAAAAAATAGGAAGAATTAAGAAAATACTATTCTACATGTGATGATGAATTATTCAAAAGAATTATCATGGATGATATCTTTCATTTTGCAGTTAGTTATTAGTAATTTTTCTATCGTCTCATAATATCTCATAATAAGTGAATTAAAATATCACATTATCAAAACTTGCAAATTTTACAAGTTTTGATAAAAAATCAATAATAAAAATGAAACCATAAATTGGCCATTTATGAAGTTTATGTAGAAAATAAGTGTAATGAAACGTAGTTAAACCCTTGTTTGAACCCAATCTTCTGATTTTCAGTATGAAAATTAGTCAAAGGCGTTTGTGAGTTTGGGTGAAGACAGTGAAATGAAACGTAATTTTCAAGTAAATTTCATACAGGACTAGACTTTTTTGGCTCCAACTTTTTTTGCAATGAAAAAAAGGTGTAATTAATTAAAAGAATAAATAATATAAATAAAAAGCAATTTTTATTTCACTTATATCTTCCTAACCAATACCTTGCGGTATACAACCGTAACCAATATCGAATACACGGTCGATAACATCATTAAGGATAATATTGAAATCAACGCAGTAGAACTAGCTTTATAAAAGTTTTCTGGACCTTTCACCAATTCTTTGTACATTTTTTCTTTAGTCATTACTTCAAATGCTTCGTTTTGCGTTTTAATTTTTGCTAATTCCACAGGATTATTCAGTGAAAGTTCAATCGTTTTCTTCGCTGCAGAAATTTGAAGTTTATTGAATTCTGGATTGATGTTGTTGTAATACAAGTAAATAAAAATAGAAACCAAAATAGTGTAGGGGATACCAGAAGTCATGGCTGCTTTGATATCACTTAAGGTATTCCCTTCGGTAAATCCTTCCTCTTTTTTATGGTAAAACAATCCTACAGCAATCGCGGTCAATAAAAGTAAAATATTAATGAATACCGATATTTTTAGTGTAGATTCTGTTGGAAGTGTTGCATGAAATGCTAATTTAATGAGCATCCAAACCGCAGCAAATAATAACCCAATTTTGATTGTCTTTTTCATACGATTATCTATTCATAGAAGCTAAAAATTCTTCATTAGACAAAGTGTGATCCATTTGTCCTTTTAAGAATTCCATTGCTTCCACTGGATTCATATCTGCAATATGTCTTCGCAATACATGTACACGTTGTAATACTTCTTTCTTAACCAATAGGTCGTCACGACGAGTACTAGATGAAATAATATCAATCGCTGGGAAGACACGACGGTTCGCAATTTTACGATCCAATTGTAACTCCATGTTACCAGTACCTTTAAATTCTTCGAAGATAACCTCGTCCATTTTAGATCCTGTCTCTGTCAAGGCAGTTGCTAATATGGAAAGAGAACCTCCATTCTCAATTTTACGCGCAGCTCCGAAGAAACGTTTTGGTTTGTGTAATGCATTCGCATCCACACCTCCAGATAGAACTTTTCCAGATGCTGGTGAAACAGTGTTGTAAGCACGTGCTAAACGCGTAATAGAATCTAATAAAATAACTACATCGTGACCACATTCCACCATACGTTTTGCTTTTTCCAATACGATGTTTGCAACTTTCACGTGACGTTCTGCTGGTTCATCGAATGTAGAAGCGATTACTTCTGCTTTTACACTACGTGCCATATCAGTAACCTCTTCTGGACGCTCATCAATCAATAATACAATTAAGTATACTTCTGGGTGATTCGCAGCAATCGCATTGGCAACGTCTTTCAATAACATGGTTTTACCTGTTTTTGGTTGCGCTACAATCATACCACGTTGCCCTTTACCAATTGGTGCAAATAAGTCCATGATACGTGTCGACATGCTTTCGTCTTTATGACCAGTTAGAATAAACTTCTCGTTTGGAAATAAAGGAGTTAAATATTGGAAAGGAACACGGTCACGAATATACGATGGGTGTCTACCATTGATGGAGTCTACTTTTACTAAAGGGAAGAATTTTTCGCCTTCTTTTGGTGGACGAATAGTTCCCAATACGGTATCTCCTGTTTTTAAACCATAATGTTTAATTTGACTTTGAGAAACATATACATCATCTGGAGACGGTAAATAATTGTAATCCGAGGAACGTAAAAATCCGAAACCTTCTTGTATTACTTCTAATACTCCTTCAGCACTAACAATTCCTGCTAAATCATAGCGAATTTCTTCTTCTTTGGAAATTGAAGGTTCTGCAGGTCGTTGATTTGGATTCGGACGGTTACGATTTGGATTAGTATTATCTCCTGGATTAGGTCGTTCCCCTTGATGTGGACGATTTTGTTGGTTTTTATGTTGTGGACGCGGTACGTTCGTATTTTCAGTTCTTACTTCTGGTGATTGTGCATCCCCTTCTGTAGTTGGTTTAATACGATCTCTATGAGGGTTTGGTTTATTACGAACAGGTCTAGCCACTTCTGGAGTTGTATTATCGACTGTTGTAGCTGATTGCTCTTCTGGTTTAACTGTTGAAACTGCCTCTGGATTGCGAGGTTTTTCTTTTAAATATGTTTTTTTACGTAAAATCGGTTTTACTTCTTCACTGTTTGTATCTGAAGGTAGGTTCGATGCTTCTTGTGTAAACAAATCTTCGTTAGCAGCAGGAGGTGTAACTTTCTTTACAGGAGTCTTGCTTTTTGGTGTTGTTTTAACATTTTCTGAAGTAGGAGCTTCTTCACCACCTGCTAGTTTTGTTAATTGACCAATAATTTCTGATTTTTTTAATGTCTCTGCTTTTTCTAGACCTGCAGCAATTGCAATAACACGTAAGTCAGAAAGTTTTTTACCTTCTAAATCTTTAATATCCATAGATTGAACGAGTGAATAAGATAATGGTGATTTTTAGTTGATTTGGATTGAAAAAGAAACAACGAGATTTGTTTCTGTTGTGCAATATTAATAATAATCTTTTATTGAGCAAGGTTTGTCAAAAAAAATATCCCTAGATGCACTTGAATTAGTAACTTTACCACACTAAAAATATACCCATGAATACTTTCTTACGAAGACTCAAATACTTTTCATTTGGTTTCATACCAAGTTTAATCATCGTTATTTTCTTTTTTGGTGCGCGAGGTTGCAGTTGGTTACCTGCAAATCGTGTCAAAGGATCCGTGATTGAACGTGTAGTAGTGGTTTCAGAGAAGAATAAAAAATCAATGCAGCAATTAGGTTTAAATGCCAATACTTTACCAAAATTTATAAGTGATGCAAAAGTGAATTTCGATAAAAGTAGTACGAAATCGAATCCGAAAATTTACCATTTTTCCAAAGATGGTAAGTCTGTTTATTTTGCTTTACCAAAAGATAGTTACGTGGCAGAAATTGTAAAAGCAACTAAAAATGTAATGCAAGTCAATCTTACAACAGAAGGTATAGGAACTTTTCTACTTTTTCCAGCCGAAAAGGATTTAGTGTATGTAGATACAAATGCACGCTTGACTTGTCAACAAAATGCGTTGGGAATGATCCAAAATAAGCAGTTTTTTGAGGCGATAAAAAAGAATGGTAAATTAGATTTTCAAAAATCTCGTTTACTATCCAATCCTAAAACACATTATTTACATTTTGAAAATCAACAAGATGTAAAGATTGGTGCGAATACTTTGTGGTACAAAGATCGGATTGATATTATTCGTTTAGATCTTCCGAAAAATAGCGATTGTAAATAGTTTAATGAAAATAGGTATGTTGATAATTCATTATCGACAAATTAATACCCACTTTATCTTTTTTTAATTTTGTAGTATGGAATTTTCTGCAGAACAAATTGCTGGAATCATACTTGGTGAAATCATAGGTGATTCACAAGTAAAAGTAAACGGCTTAGCAAAAATAGAAGAAGGGTCAGAAGGTAAACTTTCCTTTCTTGCAAATACAAAATACGAAGAATATATTTATTCTACTGGTTCATCCATATGTATCGTTAATACAACATTTACACCAACTAAACCTTTACCTGAAAATCTTACGTTGATTAAGGTAGAGGATGCATATGCTTGTTTTGCGCAATTATTGGAGTTTTATGACCAAATGCGTACAAAAGAACCGGTTATTGAGCAACCAAGTTTTATATCAAATACTGCAAAAATTGGTAAAGATATTTATTTAGGTGCTTTTGCTTATGTAGGAAGTAATTCGGTTATTGGTGATAATGTGCAAATTTATCCGAATGTATATATTGGCGACAACGTAACTATTGGAGATAATACAGTAATTCATGCTGGAGCGAAAGTCTATATTGATTCTGTTATTGGTAAAGATTGTATTATTCATGCAGGTGCAGTTATCGGTTCGGATGGATTTGGATTTGCTCCAGATGAAAATGGGGTGTTCAAAAAAGTACCTCAAATTGGAAATGTAATCGTAGAAGATAATGTTGAAATAGGTGCTAATTCTACGATAGATAGAGCAACTATGGGGTCTACAATTCTTCGTAAAGGAGTGAAGTTAGACAACTTGGTGCAGGTTGCACATAATGTGGAGTTGGGAGAGAATACAGCCTTGGCAGCACAAGTTGGAGTTGCTGGTTCTGCTAAAATAGGTAAAAATGTTATGGTTGGTGGACAAGCAGGGATTTCTGGTCACTTAACAATTGCAGATGGTACTAAAATTGTTTCGCAATCTGGTGTTCCAAATACAGTGAGAAAAGAAAGTATTCTGATGGGAACTCCTGCAATACCAATTGAAGATTTTAAAAAATCCTATTTTGGGTTCCGTAAATTACCCTTCATTTTACAGAAAATTCAAGAGTTTGATCAGAAATTAAAACACATAAGTAAAGATTAGTCGAATGGCTGAAAAACAAAGAACATTAAAAAGCGCTATTCAATTTAAAGGAGTAGGGTTACATACAGGGAAATTAGTGACATTAGAAGTTTGTCCTGCACCTGCAAACCATGGATACAAATTCCAACGTACAGACTTAGAAGGGCAACCAATTATTAAAGCAGATGCTGATTTAGTGGTTGCAACGGATAGAGGAACTACCTTGGAAGCAAATGGTGCGCGCGTTTATACTACTGAACATATTCTTGCTGCACTTTATGGTATGCAAGTAGACAACGCACTTATAAAAGTAGATGGACCTGAAATTCCAATCATGGATGGAAGTTCTCTATTATTTGTAGAAGCGATTGAAGTGACTGGTTTCGAGGAACAAGATGCTATTCGTGATTATTTTGAGTTGACTGAGAATATTCCTTGGGAAGATCTTGAAAAAGGGATTGAATTTTTAGCTATTCCAGATAAAGAGTACCGTTTAACTGTAATGGTTGACTATAAATCTCCTTTATTAGGAACACAACATGCAAATATTTACAACCTTAGTCAGTTTAGAACTGAAATTGCGCATTGTAGAACCTTTGTTTTTTTACGTGAACTAGAAGTATTAGCTCAAAATAACCTTATCAAAGGTGGGGATTTAGATAATGCAATTGTGTTAGTAGATAAAGAAGATGTTACGCAAGAAGATTTAGATCGTTTAGCAAAATTACTAGGAAAAGAAAGTTTGAAAATTCAATATAATGGTATTGGAGTTTTGAATAGTTCTAAATTGCGTGTTGAAAATGAGCCTGCTAGGCATAAATTGTTAGATATTGTTGGTGATTTAGCGTTAGTTGGCAAACCAATTAAAGCGCATATATTAGCAGCTCGCCCAGGACATTATGGAAATGTACGTTTTGCAAAAGTATTGAAAGACCAAATCAAAAAACAAGCTGCACAAGGACGTAAATTTGATTTAACAAAAGAACCTCTTTTTGATATTAATGCAATCGAAAAAATGTTGCCACATAGATATCCTTTTTTATTAGTAGATAAGGTAATCGAAATGGGACCGGAAAATGTTATTGGTGTCAAAAATGTGACGATGAATGAACCGTTTTTCCAAGGACATTTCCCAGGAAATCCAGTAATGCCTGGCGTACTTCAAATTGAAGCTATGGCTCAGGTTGGTGGTATTTTTGCCTTGAATCAAGTGGATGAACCAGAAAAATATTCTACCTACTTTTTGAAAATCGATGAATGTAAATTTAAACGAAAAGTAATGCCAGGTGATTCATTGGTAATTGAAATGGTATTAACTTCTCCAATACGTCGTGGACTTGTTAATATGAAAGGTACTTCTTATGTTAATGGACAAGTAGCTTCAGAAGCTACAATGTTAGCACAAGTTATTAAAGAAAAAGAATAAATATGATTAGTCCATTATCCAGCGTGTCACCTGAGTCTAAATTGGGAGAAAATGTTATTGTTGATTCGTTTTCAACAATTTTTGAAGATGTGATTATTGGCGATGGTACGCGTATTCATCCGAATGTTACAATTTATCCGGGTACACGCATCGGTAAAAACTGTGAAATTTTTCCAGGTGCAGTAATTGGTGTGATTCCACAAGACTTAAAATTTGAAGGAGAATATACGACTGTCGAAATTGGAGATAATACCAAAATTAGAGAGTGTGTTACTATTCACCGTGGAACAAAAGATAAATTGTCAACCCGAATTGGTTCCAACTGTTTACTAATGACCTATGTGCACGTTGCACACGATTGTCAAATTGGGAATAATGTAATTTTAGCGTCGTACGTAGGTATTTCTGGACATGTTCAAATTGATGATTGGGCGATATTAGAAGGTAAAGTTGCGGTTCAACAATTTGTTCATATTGGTGCCCACACTTTTATCGGTGGTGCATCTTTGGTTCGAAAAAATATCCCTCCTTTTATTAAAGCTGCCAGAGAACCTTTGACTTTTGCTGGTGTTAATTCTGTTGGATTGCGTAGAAGAGGATTAACGGATCTAGAGGTACGTGAAATAGAGGATGTTTACCGTATAATTTACGTGCAAAATAATAATATCTCAAAAGGGATAGAATCTGTTAAAGATACAATGCCTGCATCAAAATACCGAGATGAAATCATTGACTTTATTTTAGCTTCTGATAAAGGAGTTATTCGTGGAATGATTTAATTATAAGATAGATGTACGGTAAAGGTCAAGTAATAGAACTAGAAATTTCTGCATTTGCGTTTGGTGGAAAAGGAATTGCTAAGGTTGCGACTGAAAATGGAGATTTAGTGTTTTTTGTTGAAAACACATTTCCAGGTCAGATAGTAGAAGCAAGAATCGAAAAGAAACGTAAAAAATATGTGGAATGTAAATTAGTACAAATCCTAAAACGTTCACCCCAAGAATTAGAATTACCATACCAGGAGATTTCAGGAGCTCCATATGTATTTGTTCCAATTGAAATTCAACAAGAATACAAGCAAACTTCCACACTTGATTTATTTCGTAAAATAGCGAATGTAAAAAAAGTGGAAGAAATTTTTGATGAATATATTACTTCTCCATTAACGTTCAACTATCGTAATAAAATGGAATATAGTTTTTCTTCTATTGAACATGATTTAGTGTTGAATGAAGAAAAAGATAATGCTTTTGCACTTGGTTTTAAACGTAGAGGAACCTGGTGGAAAGTAGAAAGTTTGAATAAAGAAAGTGGTTTGTTTGACGAAGAATTGGAAAATAAACTCGTTCAAATTAGAACGTATCTAGAAAAAACAGGATTAGCCGCTTGGCATCCACCTAAAAAAACAGGATTCTTCAGACATATCGTAGTTCGCAAGTCATTTCACCAAGACCAATTGTTAATCAATTTGGTGACATCTTCGGAAAATATAGAAAAATTCGATGCAACTGCTTTTTCCTTGTACTTACAGGAATTACTTGGAAGTCGATTAGCAGGTTTACAACACACCGTAAATGACAATGTTGCGGATCGCGCTAAAATCGAAAATGGAACAAATACTTTATTGTTTGGCGACTGGAAAGTGGTTGAAAAGTTAAGTGATTTGTTTTTTGAAATAAGTATGGAAAGTTTCTTTCAAACAAATCCTAAAAGTGCAGAGTTATTATACAACAAAGCCTTAGATTATGTTTTTGAAGGAAATGCCTTGGATAATAAAGTAGTAATGGATTTGTTTTGTGGTACAGGTACTATCGGACAAATTCTAGCAAAAAGAGCAAATACAGCAGAAATTATTGGGGTTGATATAGTAGTAGAAGCAATTGAAGATGCAAAGAAAAATGCTGCGCGTAATTCTGTAGAAGGCATTCAGTTTTTTGCTGCAGATGTAGGTAAATTTTTATCCGAATATCCGCAATACAAAGGTAAAATCGGTACGATTGTTCTAGATCCTCCACGTGCTGGTATTGCACCAAAAACCTTACGTAAAGTAATCGATTTAGGTGCCGATCGTATCGTTTATATTTCGTGTAATCCATCTACGCAAGCACGCGATACAGAAACATTACAAAGTATGGGGTATATTCTAGAAAAACTAAGTTTAGTAGATCAATTTCCGCATACAAGTCATATCGAATCAATTACGAAATTCGTTAAAGACCCCAATTTTATCCCTGTTGAAGTATAACACCCAAAACCATCCTTCTTTCACTCGTCTCCCGAAAGCTTTCGGGGCGTAACTCGTCGCTCATTATGTCTTATATTTTCCTAATTGGTTTCATGGGGGCTGGCAAAACAACGCTAGCTAAAAAATTGGCATCCAAATTAGGATATCAGTGGATAGATACGGATCAGGAAATTGAAAAAAAAGAAGGTGTAAAAGTATCAGAAATTTTTGAGGTTAGGGGAGAAGCATACTTTAGAGCATTGGAAAAACAATTGATTGATGGACTTATACATTCAGAAAAAATGATTGTTGCAACTGGAGGTGGTTTACCTTGTTTTAACAATCTCATGGAAAATTTAAACCATCTAGGTACTACGATTTATTTAGAACGTACACCAAAAGAATTATTTCAACGTGTAAAACAAGCAACGAATTCACGACCATTGATTGCGCATAAAACGGATGATGAACTTTTAGAATATATTGAATCAACCATGGAAAAACGCAGAGAAATTTATCTCCAATCCAACATTATCGCCGATCGATTTTCTCAAACCCCAGAAAAAATAATTGCCTTAATTCAAAAATAATTTTTCATTTTGTACAGACGCATTGCTTTGCTTCTCCTTGATAAAAAAAAAACGTAGAGCCGCAACGCATTGCTACTCTACGTTTTTTTTACCAACTACCTCCAGATCCACCACCGCCGAATCCGCCGCCACCGAATCCTCCAAAACCTCCACCACCTGAACTTCCACCGCCAAATCCGCCACCACTTCCAAATCCACTTCCCATAAAGAAGAAACCTGCTGGTCCCATAGTCATTCCACCACGACCACCACTTCCACCTTTTTTGGATAAAAGATAAACGAATAAAGCAATGATTATAAGTACGATAACAGCTGTAGATTTAGCTCCTTTACCTTTCTTTTTAGCATATTTTGCGGAGTTGTATTCACCCTTAGCAAATTTCATTAATACATCCGTTGTATTGTCTAATGCTTTGTAAAATTCACCCGTTTTTAAGTATGGAATTAATTCTTGTTCTTCAATTTGTCGGCAAGTAATATCCGGAATAGCACCTTCTAATCCTTTCCCAGTGGCAATGAAAAATTTACGTTCACCTGCACCACCGGTAGGTTTGATTAAAATGATAATTCCATTATCTTCATTTTCATGACCAACACCCCATTTATCTCCAAGTTCGTATGCATATTCTGCAGGTTCGTATCCTGCCAAATCGTCTACAATTACGATGACAATTTGATTGGAAGTAGATTCAGCAAATGAAACTAGTTTGTTTTCGAGTAATTCCTGTTCTTCTGTATTTAAAAAATCCGGAAACTCTTTGGAGAAATTATTTACTAATCGTGGTGGATTTGGCGCATCTGGGATTCCATTCTGACTAAATAACGAGAAAGAAAACAATAATAGTAGGGAAAGAAAAAAGTGTTTTAACATGGGTATAAATTATGATTTTAAAGTAAATGAGAAGCTGTTTTTTGAAGTCGAACGATGGAGAATCCTTCAAAAACAAAAATTACTCTCCGAATGATATGTCGTTGGAAAGTTCATTGACATCATTTGCTTGGTAAGGGAAATGAATTTTTAATTTTTCACCTGCCATTTCAATTCCTTTACATAAACCTTCTGAAAATTTTGAAAGTTTAAAATGATTTAACATTTCTGTTTTCACATCGTCCCAAAAATTTTCTTCCACCAAAACATTGATACCTTGGTCACCTATTACAGCAAACTTTTTGTCTTTTACTGCCAAGTAAAATAAAACACCATTACGTTGTTCTGTTTGGTGCATTGCTAATTTTTCAAAAACTTCTATTGCACGTTTTAGAGGTTCTATTTTACAAGTTTCTTCTAAATGTACACGAACTTCTCCAGCAGTATTTAGTTCTGCGCGCTCGATTGAGTGACTAATTTCTTGTTGCTGAGCTTGAGTGAAAAAATCTTTTACTGCCATATTATAAGAATAAAAAAAAGGCGGTTTTTATACCGCCTTCAATGATCGTTTATTTTTATTTAGAAAAATCAACTGTTGGAGCAACTTCTGTTCCTGCCGCTGCTGCAAAAGGAGTTTTCTTAGGGAAAGTCGCAGCATTTAAAAACATACTATTAAAGAAACCACGAATGTGAGAATTGTAGGATTTAATAGTTTCGTTGTAATCTTGACGCGCTTTATTGATTCTGTTTTCTGTTCCTTCTAATTGCGCTTGTAATGCACTGAAATTTTCGGTAGAACGAATTTGCGGATACGCTTCAAACGCTAAGTTGATTGCTGTATTGATTTTTTTACCCATCAATTCCATATCCTCTGGAGTTTTTGCGTTTACTATTCCAGCTCTTGCTTGCGTAACAGATTTTAAAATGTCGCCCTCATTTTTTGCAGCACCTTTGACTGTTGCAACTAATTGAGGAATCAAATCTGCACGACGTTGGTAGGTAGCACCAACATTACCCCAAGATTCATCTACTGTTTCTTGTAAAGAAATTGCCGTATTATAGTTAGAACGGTACATTAAGAATAAAATAACTACTAAACCTCCAATAGCAAGTAGAATAATGTTTGATTTTTTCATCGTTTAAATTTTTATAAATATACTTTCTTATTCACAAACCAAATGCCAAAAGAGTTTAAACGCCAATATGGCAGTTCTTATCATTTTCATTTATTACCTTCAGAAAAAACAATTAATGATCTTCTTCGCAAAAAAAAAAGATAGAAAATCATGACATTTTGAAACGAATTTCTAAACCAAAATAAATATAGAATTGTAGTTGAATGAAATGCATAATTTGGTGTCGATCTCTTAATTTTTTTTAGTTTTGTATATATACAAGAATTAACTCACATTTATGATACAATTATCTGATCGTTTGCTTGCAATGGAAGAGTCTGCAACTATTGCTATGTCTCGTATTTCAAGAGAATTAAAAGCTGCTGGTAAGGATGTAATTTCTTTAAGTTTAGGTGAACCAGATTTTTTCACACCCGATTTTATCAAAGATGCTGCAAAAGAAGCGTTAGATCAAAACTATACAATGTATACTCCAGTTGCGGGTTACGATGATTTGAGAGAAAGTATTTCTTTCAAATTCAAGCGAGACAATGGGTTAAACTATTCTAAAGATCAAATTGTGGTTTCAACTGGAGCAAAACAATCGATAGCTAATGCAGTGTTAAGTTGTATCAATCCTGGCGATGAAGTTATAATACCGGCGCCATATTGGGTTTCATATATCGAAATCGTAAAAGTTGCTGAGGGTATTCCAGTAATTGTACATGCCGGTATAGAAACCGATTTTAAAATCACAGCAAAACAATTCGAAGAAGCGATTACGCCAAAAACGAAGATGATGATTTTCTCTTCCCCTTGTAATCCAACAGGTTCTTTGTATAGCCAAGAAGAATTAAGAGGTTTAGCAGATGTACTAGTGAAAAATCCATCTGTTGTTGTTATTTCTGATGAGATTTATGAGCACATAAATTTTGTGGGAAAACACCAAAGTTTAGCGCAATTTCCTGAAGTTTTCGATCAAGTAATTACGATAAATGGAGTTTCTAAAGCATGGGCGATGACTGGTTGGAGACTAGGTTACATTGGTGCTTCTAAGTTAATTGCTGACGCATGTAATAAAGTACAGGGGCAATTTACATCTGCAACTTGTTCGATTGCTCAGCGTGCATCTATTGCTGCTATGAATGCCGATCCTAGTGTCTTAAACGATATGATAAAAGCTTTCAAAAGTAGAAGAGATTTGGTACTTGGAATGTTAAAAGAAATGCCAGGAGTAAAAGCAAATACTCCGGAAGGTGCTTTTTATATTTTCCCAGATATTTCTTATTTCATTGGGAAAAAATATAAGGATACAACCATTACTAGCGCCCACGATTTGTGCTTATACTTGTTGAGTGAAGCAATGGTAGCTTTGGTTAGTGGTGAATCTTTTGGTGCAAATAATTGTATTCGAATTTCTTACGCTGCATCTGAAGAGACGTTAGTAAATGCGATGACACGTGTAAAAGAAGCTCTAGCTAAATTAGCATAATGAATATTCAAAGTATTTTTTCTCAGTTCGCAACCAAACGTATCGCCATTCTTGGGGATGTCATGATGGATGCCTATGTGATTGGTTCGGTAACACGTATTAGTCCTGAAGCTCCAGTTCCAATTGTTAGTCTTTCGAAGAAAGAAAATCGTTTAGGTGGTGCTGCAAATGTTGCATTAAACATTGTTTCCCTTGGGGCAGAAGCGATTATTTGTTCCGTAG
>CANHRS010000051.1 GCA_947463445.1 Flavobacteriia bacterium
GTAAGGATGCAACACCAGGAACATTACCTTTAACGTCTACCAATGGCATAGCAGGAAGTTGGGATGCTGCTATATCGACATCAACAGTAGGAACACAGACTTATACGTTTACCCCAACGTCAACCGCTGGACCAACGTGTGCTACAACAACGACCTTAGAAATAGTGATTAAAGACAATGTTACTTCAACCTTTGATCCAGTAGGGCCATATTGTAAAGGAGCAATAATACCTGCTTTACCACTAAGTTCAACGAATACGCCATCTATACTAGGTGCATGGTCACCGGCTATTAATAATACAGCAACTACAACTTATACGTTTACTCCAACCGCAGGTCAGTGTGCAACGAAAACAACTTTACAAATAGTAATAAATGACAATCTTACACCAACCGTAAGTATTACTTCTTCCGATCCGGATTATTTAATTTGTCCCGGAACAAGTGTTACATTTACACCTACACCAATCCATGGTGGTACCAATCCAACGTATCAATGGAAGTTAAATGGTGTAAATGTAGTAGGTGCATCTGATGGAACATATACGAATACCTCCTTGCAAGATGGGGATATAGTATCGGTATTGATGACCTCGGATCTTACGTGTGTTGCACCAAAAACAGCAAATTCAAACACAATAACCATAAGAACAGCTACAAATTTAGCACCAACGTTTACTCTAAATCCAATTTGTGCAGGGGATAAGTTGTTTTCCTTGCCTTTACAATCAAAAGAAGGAGTAGATGGAACATGGGATCTAGCATTAGATGTAAATACGACTAAAGAATATGAATTCACCCCAAATACTTTAGGATGTTATGGCAAAACAAAAGTCACACTAAAAGTGAATCCATTGCCAGCGATTACATCTTCTGTGGGGAACTATGGATTGTGTCATAATACACCAACGGATATACAATTTACAAGTAACATACAGAATACTGCTTTTTCATGGAAAGCAATATCAAACAATGTAACTGGTGCAATTAATGGGACTGGAACCAGTATAACGCAATTATTGAAATTATCAGGTAATAGCATAGGTACAGTTGAGTATGTTGTTACACCGATAGCAAACAATTGTACTGGTTCAAACGATACGATACGGTTAAAAGTACAACCGACAGTCACGCCGAGTGTTAGAATTGATGTAACCAATGGAATAACAACAAATGCAACAAAAGATACCATCACCCTTTGTTCAGACGATAATGTATCTTTTCAGGCGTTTCCAACCAATGCAGGAAATGCACCAACCTATGAATGGAAATTAAATAAAGCAATTGTGGGTTCAAATTCTATATATTTCAGTTCGAGTAAAATAAAAAATAACGATTCCATATCCTTGATAATGATATCTAATCAAGTTTGTGCTAATCCAGTTACGGTATATTCGAATGTAATGCATGCAGTTGTAAAAACTAATCCATTAAAGATAACAGCTACTCCTGCTAAATCGTGTGATAAGTTGGATGGCTCTATTACCCTCAAAGGAGATGCTACAGGAGATATTGCATGGATCAAAGGAATTGATACTTTAGCGAAATCAAACAGTGTAATCCTTTCTACCCCAAACTCGCCTTTTATTATTAATAATTTAGCAGCTGGATCGTACAAATTATCTTTTAAATCTCAAGCGTGTACATTTAAATATACAGCAACTATTTCTTCACCTAACATACCAACGCCAGCAACTAAAATTGCTTGGAGTAAAAGTGCACCAATTTGCAGTGGTGATTCTGTTGAATTAACAGCACTATTTACAGGTGTTTTACCAACAAGTTTTCTATGGATGAAAAAAAATAATGCTGTTTATGATACTATTTCCAAAACAAAAGCTAATATTTGGGTAAAAGACCCAGGAGTTTATGGTGTTAAATTAGTGAAGTCAGGTTGTGTTTCGTCTAGTTTGGATACAACAGTGACTTTCATGGCTAAACCAACTAAACTTACAAAATCAGTTGTTACTCACCCTACGTGTTCGCAGTCTTCAGGAAGTGTTACTTTAGTTGGTTTACCAACAGGTGGTTGGAAAATTACATCAACACCTTCGCTTGGTGGTGCTATTATTGGAAAAGGAACGCTAGATACTACATTGACTTTAAATTCGTCAACTACGTATTCCATCCGCGTACAAAACAAGGATGGTTGTTTTTCAGATACCACGAATGTTACTATAAAACAAAATGTAATTGCGCCATCTGCACCAAAATTCACCATTATCCAGCAACCCACTTGTGTAGTAAAGGTTGGGTCTGTCTTATTGTCCGATTTACCAAAAGGGAAATGGACGATGACAAGTACACCTGCAACGAAAACGTTTAACGGAAATACCTTGACCCAATTTGTAGATAGTCTAAAAGATAATACAACGTATACTTTTGTTGTAAAAGATTCTAACGGGTGTGCATCTACAACTTCTTTACCAGTACCAGTAAATACATTTTATGGTAAACCAGCAACTCCAACTGGTATTACGCAACAGCAATTTTGTTCAAGTAGCAAGCCAAGTATTTCGGATTTAAATAGTTTGGGTGCAATTTCACCAATTTGGTATAAAGACGCAATTTCTGCAACTACGTATCAAAGTTCAGCAGCACTAGTACATAATGGAAACTATTATTTATCTCAAACCAATCAAGGATGTGAGAGTGACCGTGTTTTAGTTACTGTGAAATTAAATGCAGGGCCAAAAATTCCAGCCTTATCTTTAATATATTGTGCTAATGTATATGCAAAAGGAAGTGATTTACTTACTAAGATGAATTTAACGTCTTCTCCAATACGCATATTTGATGGCTTACTAGGAGGTCAACCTTTAGATTTTTCGGATACATTACAAACAAAAACATATTATGTAGAGGCAGATAGTGCATTTTGTTCGAATGAAATAAGACAAAAAATAGAAGTAAAAATAGTACAAGGCACATTACCAAATTTAACAACTACTATACCTGCAATTTGTACGGATAATAATTTAACCTTTGCAGATGTCTCTAAGGAGGTTGGTTCTGCAAGTGGTTTAGTTTGGTATAAGACGTTAACAGGTGGAAATGCGATTCCTTTAACGGATAAACTTACAAATCAAACTTTGCAACAGACATATTACGCGGCTTACAAGTCAAGCCAAGCAGGGGCCTGTGAAAGTAAAGAACGTATAAAGGTTACAATTACCTTTGTTCCGACACCAATAGGTCTTACATTAGATGGTTATTTTTATGAGCCCTGTAAAGACGCAATAGAGACTGTAGCAAACCTTCCTACTGCACCTTATCCTCCTAATTCTATAGCATGGTTTATATCTCCAACTGCATTTAACCCAATAAAAATGACTGACCCATTGTATTCTACTAAATATTATGCAGCAAGTTACAATGAAGATCCAGTATCTGGAAAAAAATGTTATTCCAATAAGAAAGAGGTTGCAACTGTTCATTTATATGAAGTAGCATTTATGGTACATCCAGAAAATAGTGTTTGTGAAAAGAATACAGGCGTATTAACAATTATAGAAAACGATATGCATGGATATCCTCCATTTAAAATTTCCATCAAGGATCAATTTGGAAACCTGGTGAGTAATACTTTAAAAACTAATAATTTACCTATTGGAGAATATACAATTGAAGTAACTGACGCAAAAAACTGTAAACAAAAAGTGAGAGAAACAATTGGTTGTACAGTAAATAAAATTCCACACGTAATCACACCGGAGGACGCTTCAGGTACCAATGATAGATGGATAATTCATTATTACGAAAAATATCCAAATGTACAAGTGACAATTTTTAATCGTTGGGGTTCAAAGGTGTATACAAGTCCAATTCCGTATATGGATGATTGGGATGGTCATGCTAGCTCTGATATACAAACTGTAGGTGAGGGGTATCTGCCAACAGGAACATATTATTATGTGATTGATAAAGGAAATGGAGATGCCGTTGAAAGTGGCTATATAGAATTGTTAAAATAATCGTTTGGATTTTGACAAAGAAACAATTATTAGCTTTACGTCTCAGTTACTGAAAAAAATCCATAGTTTTGTATAATACTAATATTGTAATGTAATGCGTTTTATTAGATTTTGTTTATTCATAGTTACATTATTTCTTTTATTTAATGTGTCGTATGCGCAGGATAAGAAAATTGCTGCTGGATCCACTGCATTTGAATTAAAGAAATATGACATTGCCTATGATTTATATATGGATTTAATTCAAAAAGATAAGCTTGATCCGATGAAATTTCCAGAAGTATATCGTAATGGTGCAGTTTCTAGTGTCAAAGTAGGAGAATATGATGAAGCCCAAAATTTGTATGCGCAATTGTCTTCCTCGAATAAATTTAATTTTGATGACGCATATAATTATATACAACTACTAGTTTACCTTGGAGAGTACAAAGCGGCAAATAAAATGTATGACCATGCAGTAGTTAAATCTAGTAGTGATGTACGTATGAATGTATTGGAGGTGTATTTTTCAGACACCAATATGCGTGAGTTAAAAAAAGATTCTTTACGATTTAAGGTAGAATTAGTAACTTTTAATTCTGAAAAAGGAGATTTTTCACCGGTTTTTTATCCGAAAGGAGTTGCTTTTACTTCGACTAGAAAAAAAGATACAGAAACACCTTGGTTGTTGGAAAACGCTAATTTATTACCAGCGTATATTTACAATGATAGTCTGAAAAAATCCTTCCCTTTAAAAGGTGTTCTATCTAAAAAATTTAAAGGGGTTTCTTTTTACGATACAATTACTAAAAAAGTCTATTTTTCAAAGAAATTATCGAAAAGTAAATCATCCTTAAATCCAGTTGGCGTTTTTATTTATGATTTGAAACGTAAAAAACAAATACCTTTTCCGTATAATGATAAAAATGCATTTACAAGTCATGTGCATGTATCAAAAGACCAACGTATTTTATGGTTTGCATCTGATCGTGAAGGAGGATATGGAGGAATAGATATTTGGTATTGTACAAGAAATGGATTTAAGTGGAATGAACCTATCAATGCTGGAGGACTGATAAATACGAAAGGGGATGAGATGTATCCATTTCATTCGAAGGACAACTTATTTTTCACGAGTAATGGTCATCCCGGATTAGGTGGTTATGATGTTCACAAGGCGCTGATTCAGGATACAGAAGTTTTGCATGTTTCGAATGTTGGATATCCAGTCAATACAAATGCAAATGATTATTCTTTGATTATAAATAGTGAGAATGAAGAAGGATATATTGGTAGTAATAGAGGTGATTTTTTAGATCGATTATTTACGGTTAAACTAAATGATGTTGTCATTGAATTAGAAGGATACGTGTATTCGAACGTAGGTGAAAACAATACTGTTTCTGGTGTTCGTGTGCTTGTTTTAGACGAAGCGAATCGTGTTGTAGATTCTGTTTACACTAATGCGATTGGAAAGTTTGAGTTTGATGCAAAACCGGACCGAAATTATACTTTTAAGATTGGGAGTGGAGATCATGAATTGTTAACGGAATCCTATAGTACGGTTGGTTACTCTAAATCTGAGGTTATAGAAAAAAAATTCACTATTAAAGATAAGACAGTAGCCTATGAATTGTCTGTGAATGATTTAGAAAATGCGGGCTCATTGGATTCTACAAAAATTGAGTTGAAAAACCTTAATACAAATCAAGATATTGCTTTTACTACTGATTCAACAGGTACTATTAAAGCGAATTTACCGAAAGATGAAAATTATCAAATGACGGTTACTAAACTTGGGTACGATCCAGTTATAAAGCAGATTAGTACAAAAGATACAACAGGTAAAGTTCTTGAAAAATTGGATGTACGTAAAACAATGGCAGGTATAAGTATACGTTTAGATAATATAGTATATGACTATAATAAATTTGATTTAAGTCCTAACGGTCAAGCGGAATTGGATACATTAATTTCCTTTTTCAAAGAAAATCCAGAAGTTTTTCTCAAAATTTCATCCCATACAGATGCCAGAGGTCCAGCAGCGTATAATATGGAACTATCTAAAAAACGAAGTGAAAGCTGTTTAAATTACATTCTAGAAAAAGGAATTCCTAAATCCCGTATTACAGTGCAAAATTATGGTGAAACAAAACTTCTTAATAAATGCAGGGATCGAGTAGAGTGTTCAGAGGAGTTACATCAAATAAATAGAAGAACAGAATTTATTTTTACCTTCTCGAAAAAATAAATATCGTTTAGTGATATTACGTCCTTTATCGTTTTTAATGTTGATAAATATGGATAACTTCCATTTATTTACTCCTTAAATCCATGTATTTTTGCATTCAAATTCGTTTGTAAAATGATAGATATTAATCCACAAGAATTACCCATACCAAAGTTGCATCAGATTTTACTTGGTGCTATTGGACCAAGACCGATTGCATTTGCTTCTACCGTAGACGCAGAAGGCAATCCTAATTTATCTCCATTTAGCTTTTTTAATGTTTTTAGTGCTAATCCTCCAATTTTGATTTTTTCGCCAGCTAGAAGTGGTAGAACAAATGAAACGAAGGATACTTATAAAAATGTTAAGGTAGTTCCAGAGGTAGTAATTAACATTGTGAATTACGATATCGTACAACAAATGAGTTTGAGTAGTTCTCCATATGCGCCACATGTAGATGAATTTGTGAAGGCTGGTTTTACAGCGTTGGATTCCGATGTAGTGAAACCAAAACGTGTTGCTGAATCTCCAGTACAATTCGAATGTAAGGTGAATGAGGTAATTGAATTGGGTGATCAAGGTGGAGCTGGTAATTTAATTATTTGTGAAGTTGTGAAAATTCATATCGCTGAAGCGGTATTGGATGAAAATGGATTGATCGACCAACATAAAATTAATTTGGTAGCACGTATGGGAGGTAATTGGTATGTACATGCGAATGAGAACTCCATGTTTGAGGTGGTGAAACCAATTACAACTATTGGAATTGGATTTGATCAATTGCCAGCAGATGTTTTGGCGTCAGAAGTGTTGACAAAGAATGATTTAGGTTTATTAGCTGGGATTGAAAATTTACCAAATGAAACCGAAGTTAACGAGTATAAATTAGTGGAATTAAATAATTTATTTGTAACTTTAGATAGTAATCCTAGTCAATTAGAGCTCGAATTGCACAAGCATGCGCAAGCTTTGTTGGCTGAAAACAAATTAAGTGAGGCTTGGATGACCTTATTAGCTTTTAATAATTAATAGAATAAACAAATAAGTATGTACAAATTAGCAGGAACAGTAAAAGTAGTAAATCCTACAGTTCAGGTATCAGAAAAATTCTCTAAAAGAGAGTTTGTAGTTTCAGACACTTCGGGGATGTATCCACAAGATATTTTATTTCAATTAACCCAAGATAAATGTACTTTATTAGATGGTGTAAGTGTTAATGACCAAATCGAAGTATCGTTTAATCTTCGTGGAAGAGAGTGGACAAATCCACAAGGAGAAGTGAAATATTTTAACTCTTTAGATGCTTGGAGAATTGATAAGGTAGGTGCTGCTCCGCAAGGTATTCCAGCAAATGGTCCATCTGCAATGAATTTGAATCCTGTTGCTTCAGCTACTCCAGAAATGACAACTTCAAGTTCAGATGATGATCTTCCATTCTAAATGAATCAGAAATACGGAAAGCCACTGAGAAGTGGCTTTTTTTGTCGCTAACTTTTTTTACATCCTTACAGGTAAAAGTATTCAGTCTATACAAGCCAGAATGAAACTCCCATTCATTTTTCAGAACTATTTTCCACGCTACTCTAATTTTACACTTTTTGTGTTGACGTTTGTTGTTGGATTCCTATTGAATTATACAAACCTACATTATCTTCAAATTGTTAATCCGGGAAAAGTTCGATTGGGTGAAACTATCCTTACTTCGGATGATTTAGTGTACATTAAGCCAGTTAAAAACCTTATTGAAACAGGTGTTTGGACGGATGGTAGTATAGGTCGTCAACAATATTTTAGTCGTCCACCAGGGTATAGTTTGGTCATATTACCTTTTTATTTTTTGTTTGGACTTAAAACAGGTTTATTTATACTGAAGTTATTTCAGTTACTTCTTTTTTCGTTTTCCACAGTTTGTATGTTACGCTTATTTGAAAACATGTTAAATGATCGTAAATTAGCTTTTTTAGCTGCGTTACTTTATGGTGTTTTCCCAATTGCTTCTGGTTTTGTTTTTTACACACTAACAGAAGCTGTTACTCCAGCAATTCTTATTTTTCATCTGTACTATTTACATAAAGGCTGGCGTAATTCCAATAATATTTACTATTTGAAAGCTGCATTATTTTTAGCGTTTTTGCTTTTGTTGCGTCCAGTTTTTGCTATGTTTATCCTTCCATTTAGTGTGTTGATTTTAAAATCAGGAAGCGATTCTTTTTCTCTATGGAGGCGCTTACAAAAAACGTTGCTATATCTAAGTATTTTTATTTTACCTTTATGTCTTTGGGAGATTCGGGTAATTAAAATTTGTAATGAGTTCCCTGGTTTGTATCCTGTGTATGATAAAGAAGTCAATACTATTTATCGTCCTACACATCGAACTATTTGGGAATTTGGGAAATGCTGGGGTATTTCGGGGAAGGATTTTCATGAACATATTGGTCCTATTTGGGAACAAGTTGTGTATCCCGATTCAATTACTGGAAACCCGATTCAAGAATTCATCTCAGTTATTCCGAAAGAAATTGTCCAAGAAGTTGGAGCTTTGAAAATACAGAGAGCTTTTTTAGCCTATCAAGCGAATGTAAAATTGCAAAAATCGTATTTAGATGCAAACAAAAAATTGCCAGCCACTTTTAGGGCGAAAGAACAAAAGGTAATAACTATTTTCTCTCATTTTACGGAGTCATACAAATCCAAACATTGGTTCAAGTATCATGTGCTTGTACCTTTGATGTATTTAAAAGAAATGTCGTTTCATTCCAATTTGAACTTGTATGTTTACCAGCATACTTGGCGCGGAAATATAGGCATGGAAGGAATTAGAATACTATCCCTGTTGCTCCATGTCGGTGTTTTTGTTCTGCTTTTTTTAAGTTTTTTTATTCGTAAGTTATCTTTATTCACGCGTTTATTAGCAATCTCATCGTTTATTTATATTTTGTTTTTAGCGTATTATTTTAGGGAATTAGAAGAACGGTATACTTTACCGATGCTACCTGTGCTTTTTTTAGTTGCATTTGAAAGTGTTTTACAAACTCAATTTTATAGCTATGTTAAAAGAAAATTTCAAAACATGTAGTTTGGTCTTTGTTTTTGCTATTTGTTTAGGGAAATCGGTTCATGCGCAGTCAGCAATAAATCTAGATACAGTTCACGTAAGAGAGTCGTATGATAATGTACTAATCAAGAAGTTACATTCCGATAAAAATGCTTCTGCTTTTTTGATTTTCATAAAGAAAGAAGTGCGTTTACACAAACACATTATGCATAGTGAAACAATCTATATATTAGAAGGAACTGGAGATATGTTACTTGGGGATAAGAAGATAGAGGTGAAAAAGGGAGATATTATTTTTGTACCAGAAAACACACCGCATAGTGTAAAGGTAACATCAACTATTCCTTTAAAGGTAATTTCAAATCAAGCACCTGAATTTGATGGTACGGATAGAGTATTTATAGACTAATTAAACTCAGCTTCATATTTCGTAGTCATTCCAATGTGCATCTAGATCACGAGGAATATAGCAGATAATGAGCGTTAAAAAACCATTAAAAAACACCAACTTTGCGAAGTATACTTCTGAAAAAAAGTCTAAATTCCAAGGTTGATGTTTTTAGGTAATGGGTTTATTTAACTAATTGTATTCCGGTATAATTTTGAGGAGTAATTTGTTTTAATTCTGTTTTTAGGTCTTCGGAAACAGCTAATGTTTCAATAAATGCGTGAACAGAAGCTTTCGTTGTTGCTTCGTTTTTACGCGTTAATCCTTTTAGAGCTTCATATGGTTTTGGAAAACCTTCACGACGTAAAATGGTTTGAATAGCTTCCGCAACCACTGCCCAGTTTTTTTCGAGGTCATTTTCAAATGCTTCTTCATTTAAAAGTAATTTCTCTAATCCAACTAAGGTAGATTTCATTGAAATTAATGCATGTGCTAACGGAACACCAATAGTTCTTAGTACAGTAGAATCCGTTAAGTCGCGTTGTAATCGAGAAACAGGAAGTTTTGCGGCTAAATGTTCGAATAAAGCGTTTGCAATACCAATATTTCCTTCTGAATTTTCAAAATCGATTGGATTTACCTTGTGCGGCATAGCAGAAGAGCCAATTTCGCCTTCTTTTAATTTTTGTTTGAAGTAATCCATGGAAACGTACATCCACATATCGCGATTTAAATCTAAGATAATCGTGTTAATACGTTTTAATGCATCAAATAATGCTGCAAGATTGTCGTAATGCTCGATTTGAGTAGTTGTTTGACTTCTGTCCAAACCTAGTATATTGTTTACAAAATTATTGGAGAATGCAACCCAATCATGTCCTGGGAATGCAATGTGATGTGCGTTTAAGTTTCCAGTTGCACCGCCAAATTTAGCAGAAAAAGGAACAGCAGTAGCTTGCGCAAGTTGTTTTTCTAGACGTTCTGAAAACACTTGAATTTCTTTTCCTAAACGAGTTGGTGATGCTGGTTGACCATGAGTTTTGGCTAACATAGAAACATCTTTCCATTCCACTTTTAAAGCATTTAATTTAGCAATCACTTTTTCTAACAAAGGAAAGTATACTTGTGTCAACGCTTCTTTTAAGGAAAGAGGAATACTTGTATTGTTAATGTCTTGGGAAGTTAGCCCAAAATGGATAAACTCCAGGTATTGGTCAAGACCAAGTTTAGACATTTGTTCTTTTAAAAAGTATTCAACCGCTTTAACATCGTGGTTTGTAATCTTTTCAGAATTTTTAATCCAGATTGCATCTTCTTCTGTGAAGTTTAGATAGATATTGCGTAGCGTTTGAATTTTATCTGCAGGAAAGGATTGTAAAGGAGAAACTTGCGCTTCAACCATTGCTATGAAATATTCAATTTCTACTTGAACGCGGTATTTTATTAATCCAAATTCGGAGAAATATTTTGCTAATTCTTCGGTTTTTGCTCTATATCTACCATCTACAGGAGAAATTGCTGTTAATGCGTTTAAAGTCATACTGTTTTATTTTATTAAGGTGCAAAGATACGAATTCATCTCGGTACGCTTTTCTGTTTTAAGCAATTATTTGTGTATAACTTCTTGTATTTAACTGAAGCGCTAGCCGTTAATTATTAGCGGTTTTATCTAATTTTATCCTTCTAAAATATTATCCTTTTTGTATGAAGTTTTTCGCAATTTTATTTTCATTTATTTTCGTCGGGAGTGTTTCTGCATTTTCAGTAAACACAAATCCAGATTCAACCTCCAATTTGGCACAGAAAACAGCAGCTACATTACTTGTGGAAGAAGCAAAGCATTATTATACAGAAGGGCATATTAAAGAAGCATTGACTATGTTCAAGCAAGCAGAGGCAAGAGATCCAGAATCTTGGAAGGCTTCGTATTGGGTTGCATTGTCTTATTATCGTTTGAATAATTATACCATGGCTTTGAAGCATGTTGAGTCTGCGCGAAGAAAAGATACTAAAGTAGATGCGGATTTACATGAATTATTAGGTAGATGCTATCATCAAAACGGATTGTTAGATTCTGCTTTAGCAAATTATGGTCGAGCCTTGAATGATTTATCGCAACAACGCGCACAGGATTTGCATGTATGGGATAAAATGGAAGAGTGTAAATTTGCAAAATCCGAAATTGCAAAAAAGAAACCATTTGCGCGTAAGTTAGTTCCAGGGGATATCAATACAGAATTTAATGAGTATGCTCCTGTGTTAACACAGGATGGAAGTGTTCTTTATTTTGCAGCACGTAAAACAAATACTACAGGAGGTTTAAAAAATCCGGATGATGAGCAATTTTTCGAGGATATTTATCGTGCTAAATGGAATGAGCAATTTAAAATGTGGGATAGTATAACGAATAAAATAGATAAACTAAATGGTCCAGGTTTTGAAACATTTACCTATGTGAATGCAGAAAATACACATGCGCTTTTAACATTAAACACTACTCAGACAGACTTAGAAACGCAGACGGAAAGTTCAGATATTTGTGAGGTAGATTATAAAATTGATCGATGGTCAAAACCTAAAATCATTAATAACGAATCGATTAACACGTCCTATTATGATGGATCTGCTACCATGACTGCAGATGGGTCTATGATGGTTTTTGTCTCGGATAGAAATGGAGAAACTAGTTCTATGGATTTATTTATTGTTCGAAAAGTGGGTAAAAAGTGGGGTGAGGCAATTCCTATGCCGGCTCATGTAAATTCTATACGAAGAGAAACAACACCATATTTGACTGCGGATGGAAAATTTTTATTTTTCAGTTCGGATGGTCATAAAGGTATGGGCGGTTATGATGTATATGTAACGCAAAATAATGGAGGTTCTTGGTCTAAACCAGTTAATTTAGGTTCTTCCATTAATACTGTTAATGATGATACACATTTTCAATATTACAAAGCATTGAAAAGAGCTGTAATGGCTGGGATTACCTTGGATGAAATGCAGTGTAATTATAATATTTACGATGTAAACTTGTCGGAGGCAGTTCTTCCAATCTCTTTAGATTAGATCGCTTTTTTTAGACAAAAGACCGCTTCGCTAAAAGACAAAAGATCACTTCGCTTAAAGATAAAAGACCAATATCTTATCATTCGTCACCCGTCACTCGTCACTCGTCACTCATCAACGCTGGTCTCTGCGTTAATTCATGGTAGCATACGCTTCCTTCTTTGAAGTAATGTAAAACCATGCTTTTGCGAGATTTAGATTTGTCTGTATGTGCTTCGCCTCCGTGCATGAGATTTGCATGCCAAATTAATAAATCACCCTTTTTCGCCCGGAAAATTTCTTTTTGTAAGCCTAGACTTGTGATTTTTTCTTGTAACATTCTTTCGTAGGCAGAATAGTCTTTGTCGCCGATCATACATGTAGAACCAACATTGTCGTACTCTTCATTTAAGTAATAAGGTAAAATATGACTACCTGGATAGTAGTGCAAGGCTCCATTTGTTTCATCGATGTCTTCTAAAGCTATCCATACGCCTAATAATCCTCCTAACGGATATGTTGTCATATGGATACTGTCCGAATGTGTTTCTTGTTCGCTACCAGCTAAAAAATTGATACTTTGGAATAGTTTTGCTTTGCCATCCAATAGCACGTTTAATAATTCCGTTAAATCTTTGTCCGTTCCAGTTTCTTTCAATACCTGTGATTTATGAATTGCGAACATGATTTTGTTTCGGTACTTGAATTTAACCTTTTTTTGTTCTAATAGATCATCGATTTCTGTATTGATTTGTTCTACTTTTTCTTCAGATAGAAAATTCTTTAAAACGATATACCCTGTTTTTGAATAATTTTCGATACTAGTTTTTGTGTTTGAATCTACTTGTTTGTAGATGTTTGTTGCGTGTAATTTTTCAAGATTAATAACGGATTCATTTTGTGGTAAATGTTTGAAGTCTAAACTTGAAACATTAGAGTAGTATTTTTTAGTAAGACCTAATTTTCGATAATTTTGGATGTTGTATTTTAATTCCTTTTTGTGAAAGAAATTATATAATATGTAGGTCAATTTGAGTCTTCTGATCATAATTAATTTTAGAATTGGGGTAACTGTATTACTTAGACACCAAATTGACTTAGGTGATGGTCTAAATGTTTGTAAAGCATGTTGTTCCATTCGTTTTTAGTCATAGATCCAAAAGAAACAGATTCTTTACCATCAAATGCATTTTCGCCTAATTGTTGCGTTTTAAGTATATAGTCTATTAATTTTTTCTTTTCAGCTTCAAAATCACGTTCGTCTGCAATTACAAAATAGGGGGCAGTTTGACTGCTTTTTTTGTAGGGTGTTTCATTTACAACATATTTCTTGACGAAGTTTTTCAAGATAAATTTTACAATTGCGTTTGGCTTTGGATGTTTATTTGTATAAATTGTTTCATAGGTTACGCTGCAATGTGCTAACATTTGAGCTACATGCATTTTACCCCATAAAGCTTCAGATTTATTTGTTAATGTATGGATGCGGTTAATGATTTCTTGTGTAATTTCTTCCGTAAAAATATTTTTCATCGTTTTTATTTTTCATTTCAATTTTACGGATTTTTTTAGAATTCCTTGTCGCACTGCATACATTTATATACCTTTTTGTTGTAGAAAGGAAAAATCATAAATACGAATGCAGTTAGTAAGGAAAGTATTCCTGTAATGTTTTTGTAGGATGCGAAACCAACTTGGATGTTTGTTGATTGACATTTTGGACAATGAATAATATCGTTGTCTTGATTAGTGTATGGTGTGTTTTCTAGTTGGTCGAGGTATGTTTTTGCTTTTGTATAATCTTGTTCGAGTACTTGCAGTTTTATTCCGCCAAGTGCAATGTTGTACAACGGGTTAGTTGTTATGGTATTTTCATCTTTCAAATAACTTTGAATCCCTTCTAATTCCAATTGACATTTAAGCATATTTGCATCTATACTATTATCAAAAGTTTTTAATGTTATAAGATTCATGGTATAAAGGTAATAGTTCCTAGATTATTAAATTTAGTCATTTTTTCTAGTTAATTTAACAAAAAATAGATTTTATGGTAAAAGGAAAAGTAGCTGGAAATGCTCCAGTATTGATAGATGCAGAAGCAGGGAAAAATTACGCGTGGTGTACATGTGGTTTATCGGATAACCAACCATTTTGTAATGGGGCGCACAAGGGATCTGAATTTACACCGCAAATTTTCGCTTTAGAAGAAGGTAAGAAAATAGCTTTGTGTACATGTAAACAAACTTCGAATCCTCCTTATTGTGATGGAGCTCATAAGAGTTTTTAAGTGTTTTAGTTGAAAGTTAAAAGTCGAAAGTAGATTTAGTTTACTTTCGACTTTTAAAAATAAAGTAGTTCAATTCGTCGTCTCCTCACTACTTACAACTTTCTCATCAAATACCTGTACAACTCCACCATGCACATAATATCATACTTCGCAACGATTTCATTGGGTGTGTGCACATTGTCCTCTGCTGCGCCAATAAAACACCAGTCAATTAATAAATCTGATTTTTGAAGTGAACTTCCATCGCTTCCTCCGGCGGATTCTACTTCGAGTTGAAAATCAATCTTCGATTTTTTAGCGAGGTCAATGATTTTGTTGAGGTAGGTTCTGCGTGGTAACATACTGTCGCGCATAGAAATGACTACACCATTCCCTGGTTGTACGTAGTCAGTTACCCAAGTAATGTCGGAAATTAACGCTTGACGTACTTGGTAATTATCGTATAAAAATTTCGCGCAAAATCCAACGGAATTCCCGCCGTGTTCCTCGTAGGTCCCAAAGACGATTGCTCCGTTTTCTAGTGTTTCAGCAACTCTCAAAGCGGACCAAACACCAAGTCGATTATCTAAGTAAGGGGATTGAACGGTGCTTTCTGTTTCTCGAAAGTTTGGTTTGTAGGTAAGTATGGTTCCGCGATCGATAGTTCTTGGGAATACACATTTGTAGATTGGTCTTGCGTTTTCTTGCTCGATGAGCATCAATTCGGTTTCAATTTTCCCTTGACTATCCGAGCCTACTAATTGCATTCCGTCTTCGATGTCTGGGCCACCGATTTTAACGAGTTGGTTGTCATAACTGACGCTAAATCCAATCGTGTCCATGTGTGCGTATATTGCAGTTCGTGGCTTACCGAAAATAAGAATGATATTGTCTTGGAATTGTTCATCCGCATAAATGATAGGTTGTACTTTCCAATCTGCTTGGTTTTTGTTGATATAATTTAAGATGAATTTTGCGATTTTACTTTCGTCGCTCGACGCACCTTGAATGGCGGTTAATTGTTTTAATAGTTTCATTAATAGATTCCTTTTGAATGTATTTCGGTGTTTTCGATTTCGTATAAAAGTACTTTCAATTTTTCGCTTTCTGCTAAAGGGATACAAATTTCCAGGTTACAATCTAATTGAAAGTCTTGTAATATTACTTTAGCGTTTGTAGTTTTGATTAAACTCATGATTGAGGGGAGTTGTGGATAGTTGAAGGAGATTAATACTGTTTCTTCCAATTCTTTTTGTATGATATTTCCGGCTTCAATCGCTTCTTTTGCTGCTGCACGGTAGGCGTGTATGAGTCCACCGACACCCAATTTTGTCCCTCCAAAATAGCGAATCACACCAATTAATACATTGGTAAGTTCAAAGGATTGAATTTGACCTAAGATTGGTGCTCCTGCGCTATTGTTTGGTTCTCCATCATCGTTCGCCCGTGTGATATAGTTTCCAACGCCAAAACGGTATGCATAACAAAGGTGTCGTGCTTGGTGGTGCATTTTTTTCCATTCTATCAGATGAAGTTTCGCTTCATCTTCCGAGCGACAAGGAACAGCATAACCAATAAATTTGGAACCTTTTTCTTTGTAGAGTCCTTCCGAGAGCGTTTCGAGTGTTTGGTATGAGTGTGGATTATGCACAACTAGGTGTATAAAAGAAAACCACCTCGAAAGGTGGTTTTAGTATTATTGAATAGAAAGTTTTTTCTCTAAATCAGCGAGGTAAACTTTGAATTGTTTGTCTGTTTCAGAAAGGTTAGTTACCGTTCTGCATGCGTGAAGTACTGTTGCGTGGTCTTTTCCTCCACAGTGAGCTCCTATACTTGCAAGAGAAGCCTTTGTCATCTTTTTAGAGAAGAACATAGAGATTTGTCTTGCTTGTACTACTTCGCGTTTACGTGTTTTAGATTTCAAGATTTCCATAGGAAGGTTGAAATAATCACATACTACTTTTTGGATGTAGTCAATCGAAATTTCACGGGAAGTGTTTTTAACAAATTTGTCAATCATTTGTTTCGCAAGATCCAAGGTGATTGCTTTTTTGTTTAAAGAAGCTTGTGCTAATAACGAAGTCCAAGCACCTTCCATTTCACGTATGTTTGTGTTTATGCTATACGCTAAGTATTCTACTACTTCATTTGGAAGTTCGATACCGTTACCATACATTTTTTTCTGTAAGATAGCGATACGTGTTTCTAAATCCGGTGTAGATAAATCAGCAGATAATCCCCATTTGAAACGAGAAAGAAGGCGTTGCTCCATGTCTTGCATTTCTACTGGTGGTTTATCGGAAGTTAAGATAATTTGTTTACCGTTTTGGTGTAAGTGGTTGAAAACAGAGAAGAATACATCCATTGTTTTCGTTTTACCAGCGAAGAATTGTACGTCATCGATAATCAATACATCTACCATTTGATAGAAGTGGATAAAATCGTTGATCGATTCTTGTTTAATAGCATCAATAAATTGGTGTGCAAATTTCTCAGAACCAACATATAATACCGTTTTGTTTGGGTATTTTTCTTTAATGCTAATACCAATTGCGTGCGCTAAATGCGTTTTTCCTAAACCAACACCACCATAAATTAATAATGGATTGAAAGCGGTACCTCCAGGTTTGTTAGCTACTGCATAACCTGCGGAACGTGCTAAACGGTTACAATCTCCTTCAACGAAATTCTCAAAAGAATATGCTGGATTTAAGTTGGATTCTACATTCAATTTCTTTAATCCTGGAATGATAAAAGGATTGCGAATTTGATTTTCGTTAATGTTTAGGGGAACACTAACTGGTGAATTTTTAACCGATGTATTATTAGCAGTTGGAAGTTTAACGGTGTAAGGATTTTTGTTACCCTTGTTATTTTCCATAACAATCGAGTACTCTAAACGACCTTCGTTTCCGATCACGCGTTTGATTACTTTTTTCAATAAAACAATATAATGCTCTTCTAGCCACTCATAGAAAAAATGAGAAGGTACTTGAATAGTTAATACATCGTTATCTAACTTAACTGGTACGATTGGAACGAACCAAGTATTGTAAGAGTTTAATGCAATATTATCCTTAATAACCTTTAAACATTTTCCCCAAGCCCCTTCGTGATCTGTGTTCATTGTA
>CANHRS010000052.1 GCA_947463445.1 Flavobacteriia bacterium
AGTAAAAGATTCATTGACTGCTTTCTCCTGACCTGGATTTTGCTGTAAATATATATTAGCGGAATCTTTTCTTCGATTATAGTCTTCCAATCGTACAATAAATTTATTTAATTGCGCACTTTCCTCTGAACCAACCAAATTCATAAATTGTATCAAATTTTTCCCATCTCCATACACTTGAATGGAAGCGTTATCTCGTAGAATCAAATTGATATGTTGATTTTTGGAAATTCTAAGTACATATATATCTTTAGATGGTAAACTCCCAACGATAGAAAAATTACCCTTTTTATCCAATTTTGCTTTTATTAAATCTCTATATCCTTGTCCGTTAAATTGAGAAATGGCAACCGAATCCTCAACTAGATTAAAAACATTACCACTTACGTTTACTTTTATTGGGGTCTGTGAAAAAGAAACAAGACTAAGGAAAACTCCAACTACTACCAATATACTTTTCATGTCTATTATTTTTTTAATGCATTAATTATCTTTTGTTCTAACATTTCACCTTGCAAATTCTTCCCAATTACCATGCCTTTCGCATCAATTAATACTGTAAATGGAATGGAATTAAATCCAAATTGTTTTACTAAAGGTGTATCCCATTGTAATAGGTCACTTACATGCGTTGACCATACAAGTCCATCCGATTTAATGGCGCGTTTCCATGCTTCCTTATCTTTATCTAAAGAAACACTGTAGATTGTAAAGTTTTGACTCTTAAATCTATTATATAAGTCTACTAAATGAGGATTTGATTGTCTACATGGTCCACACCAAGATGCCCAGAAATCAATTAACACAACTTTTCCGCGCAATGAGCTTAAGCTAATCAACTTACCTGAAGGATCAGGTAAATTAATCTCAGGTACTTCTTGCGAAACGCTATTTGTTCCTTTAAATTCTGCATAAGCACTTTTAATCTGCTCAATTTGCATCGCCAAAGATCGTGTTATCGGAGAACGTGGATAAGAAGATTTATATGCTATTAAAACCTTATTTAAAACTTCTAAATTTTCCACATCCCAATTTTCAAACCCCATAGCTGGAGTCATGGAAGTAGTTAGTACAATGTTAGCGGGATTAGAAGGTTCTTTTAACATTTCAGATTTAGCATATGCATCTAACGGTTTTTTTATCTCAAAAAACTGTTTGATTTTATCTTCTTCTTTAATGGATTTATCATTAATTAAATTCATTTGTTTATATGCAAAAGCATTGAAAATCTGCATATATTTTGTAATTGCAGACGTCCATTTTGCACCAGAAATTTTAGGCAATTGTTCAAAAGTGGCATAATTTGCGCTTACTCGAATCTTATCATTCGGACATAAAGTGAGTGGAACACTTTTAACTTGATCTTTACCAACACGTAATTGGTACAATCCAAACCCTTTAATATTTCCTTTAATTTGAAAAGTACCATCAACCTCCGTTAGTGATTCTGCAATCTTTATTACTCCGCGTGCACTTTGCGCCTCCACATAAACTTGTTGATTTGCTGCACCTAAAATCTCACCCTGAATCGAAAAATTTACGGGTAAATTCGATGTATCATTGCCTTTATCGTCCGAATCCGAACAAGATACAATCAATAACATTATGGTGAAACAATAAAATAAATTACGCATTATAAATAGTTTAAGATAATTCGTCTAACATTTTTCGTAACATTGGATTCGCTTGCTTAGGATCTGCTTTTCCTTGTGAAACCTTCATCAATTGCCCCATTAAGAAACCAACCAACTGCTTTTCTCCAGCAACGTATCGTTGCACTTCGGTAGGATTGGATGTAATTACTTGTTGGATGTAATTCGAAATACTGTCTTGATCTGAATCTTGAATAACATTCAATAAAGTAGCAACTTCCAAAACAGATTTATTAGAATTTTCAAATAATGCAGGAAAAACTTTGTTTGACGCAATAGAATAGGAAATTTTCCCCGCTTCAATTAAGTTAACTAATTCCGCAATTATAACAGGTTGTAACGGAAATTCAGTAATCTCAATCGCTTGTTGATTCAAATACCCTTTCACTTCTCCCATTAAGAAATTTGCTGCAGTTTTGATGTGTTTAGTTTGCCTTAAAATTTCCTCAAAATAAAGCGCAATATATTTGTTATCTACTAAATTAGTTGCATCATATTCAGACAAGCCAAATGTTTCGGTATACTTCAAATACAACTCTCTAGGCAAGGCTGGCATTTCTTTTCTAACTACTTCAATTTGTGGCTCATCAACAAAAAGAGGTTGTAAATCCGGTTCAGGAAAATAACGGTAATCATTGGCCGCCTCCTTGGAACGCATCGAAATCGTACTTCCTTTTAATGCATCAAATCCACGTGTTTCTTGTGAAACCACTCCACCTTGTTCAAGAACTTCAATTTGACGCGTTATTTCGAACTCAATAGCACGTTGCACATTTCGAATGGAATTCATGTTCTTAACCTCTACTTTCGTTCCAAATTCTTGCGCACCCAACAATCTTACTGATATATTCGCATCACAACGAAGCGATCCTTCCTCCATATTACCGTCACAAATATCCAAATAACGAACTAATTTTCGTACTTCCGTAACATAATTATAGGCTTCTTGCGAAGAGCGAATATCTGGTTCCGATACAATCTCTAACAAAGGAACACCAGCACGGTTTAAATCTACCAATGTATCAAAAACATCCACATCATGTATGCTTTTTCCTGCATCTTCCTCCATGTGAATTCGAGTGATTCCAACATTTTTGTAATTACCTTGATCATCTTTCACTACTAAATATCCACCTGTACAAATTGGCGTCTTATCTTGTGTAATTTGATATCCTTTTGGTAAATCTGGATAAAAATAATTTTTACGCGCAAAATACTGATTGGATGCAATTTTACTATGGCATGCTACCCCTAATTTTATTGCATTTTCAATGGTTTGTTTATTCATTACTGGTAAAGTTCCTGGATGTCCTAAGGAAACTACACTAACATTTGTATTTGGATGTGCGCCAAATTCATTAACATCATTGGAGTATGCTTTTGTTCTAGTTAGCATCTGAGCATGAATCTCTAAACCAATAACTACCTCGTATTTTTCTCTTGAATTTTCCATAAAATTATGAACGCGCAATTAACTCACGTAATATCAATGTCATTTTTGGTTCTTGACGCGAAGCAACTTCAATCACTTCGGCTAAACTTACTTTTTTAATTTTTCCAGGTACACCTAAATCAGTTATAATTGAAATCGCAAAACACGGAATTTCCATATGTCTAGCTACGATTACTTCAGGTACTGTTGACATCCCTACTGCATCTGCTCCAATAGTACGAACAAATTTATATTCGGCTGGAGTTTCTAACGTTGGTCCTGTTAAACCTAAATATGTACCTTCTGCGATTCGAATATTATTTTCTTTCGCTATATCTTTCGCTAATTGAATCATTTCAGGACAATAAGGTTCACTCATATCCGGAAAACGAGGCCCTAATTCATCGAAGTTTTTACCAATTAATGGATTTCCTGGGAAAAAATTAATATGATCATTCAATATCATAATTTCACCTACAATGAAATCTGGATTTACACCTCCGGATGCATTACTTACAAATAATTTTTCTATCCCTAGTAATTTCATAACGCGAATTGGATAGGTTACTTGTTTAAAATCATAACCTTCATAGTAATGAAAACGTCCTTGCATTGCTACAACTGCTTTTCCACCTAAATTTCCAAAAATCAATTTACCAGAATGACTTTCTACGGTAGAAACTGGAAAATTTGGTATGTCAGCATACGAAATTTCATCAATTACTTCAATTTCGTTTACTAATCCACCTAATCCTGTTCCCAAAACTATTCCAACATTCGGTTTTACTGAAGTTTTACCTAAAATAAAATCAACAGATTCTTTAAATTGTGTCAACATAATTTATTATTTCTTGTACAAATTCTTCTTCTCTATCTAATAAAATTCGAATTGGAATATAACACCAAGGGTATCTTTCCAACTCACTTTTTGTAACAATTGATTTTAAGCGCATAAAATCCTTTTCCGTAGTTAAAATAATAGCACTAGAATCTTCTAAAACATCAAATTTAGTATGAATTTTTTGAATATCCGTTACACTAAAAGCATGATGATCTGGAAAAGTAACTAATTCGACTTTATTCGTTTCTTGAAGAAAATGATACAGTGGTAGTGGATTAGCTATACCGGTCACTAATAAAACAATCCCATACGAATTAACAGCCTGACTATCAAAATTTAAAATATTTCCGTATTCAATTTTGGAAAAGTATACTTGCGCATCTAAAAAACCTGATTGTAGACAGATATTTTTTTTAGCCTCGTTCGTAAGATTTTCTGGACATTTTGTAACAATTAATCGATCAGCCCTTTTTTTACCCAAAGTAAATTCTCTTAAATCTCCAGAAGGCAACATATAATCTTTGTAAAATGGTTTATTATAATCCATTAGCAATATATTGAACCCTGCTTTGACCTTCCGATGTTGAAACGCATCATCCAATAAAACTATATCAGGCTGAATTTCAGACATGATTTTTTTGACACCTTCTGTTCTTGATTCACAAACTACAATAGAAACTTCTGGTGCTAATTGAGTATAATATTGTAAGGGTTCATCGCCTACTGTTGAAGCAGTAGATGTTGCATTTACCTGAAAATACCCTTTTGTTTTTCTTCCGTATCCACGACTTAATATGGTTGTTTTTTTTGTTTTTGAAATGATCGCAGCGATATAAGCAACATGTGGTGTTTTCCCGGTTCCACCAACAGCTAAATTACCTACTGTAATAGACTTTATAGGAATTGAATAAGAAGAAATAAATCCCCAATCGAATAACTTATTTCTAACATATGTGATTAATCCATAAAGAACTGCAAATGGGAATAAAAGTTTGCGTAAAATGTACATAAAATATCACGCGATTAAAAGCGATTACAAGGCAACAATACTTTTTTAGGAATAGTACTAGCGCCAGTATACATCAATGAAAATTCAAATGAACCTTTCCTGGAGTCTGTACCTTTACTTAAGTCAGATAAATTAACATCATAACTAATCCCAATAGCATACTTTTTATAATTAAAACCGACAGTTGGTATAATTGCATCAAAAATTCTAGCTATGCCATGCCTGTAATGCACTCCAAAATAATAGGTTGGAATAACTTTATAGGAAGTTTGCACCTGTAAATTAGTTCCTATCAATAAATCATTTGCCTTTGCTGTCCACATAAATAACAATTTTGGTTGTAAACTAAACCTAAAGCCTAATGGTATCATTACTTCAGAAAAAAACACTTTACGTGCACGCAAACGTTCTTGATCATTCTTAAAATAACTATCCTTTGGTCTGTTAATATGATTAATTGAAAATCCAACTTTAGGAATACCAAAAACAAATTTCTTTGTCCAACTAACTCCAAGATTTAAATCAAAATATTTTTGGGAAGGTTTTAGTTGTGACTCTAAATTTGCTAATTTACCATTAAAATCTCCCGACTGATAGTCCCATTGACTAGGAAAAGTTTGAGTTGTTGGATCTGATGCACTCATTACCATACCTGTTTGTAAACCAGTTCGAATAATATGTTTTCTATATTGTAAAGCATAAGAAATAGAAGCTAAAATTTTGGTTGAATTTACTGTATACGAAAATGGTATTCCAGTTGCGTAATTAGTTTCTTCACCCTGAAAACGATCACTCGTCAACATTAACCCTGCATGAAATTGATGTTTATCAAAAAAGAAAATATGATCAAATGAAAGTAAATAGGTCGATATTGGTTGTTTATTTAGTTGCCTCCATTGATTTCTATAATTTGCAGTTAATCGATAATCCCCATCGTAATCCCCTACTTTCGCTGGATTCAACAAATGATCCTGATTATAAAACTGTGACAAATGTATGTCTTGAGAAAATAAAGGAAAATAAAGTAATAGAACTAGAAAAAGATTTACACTTTTCATTACCACATTTTAGGATTAGACATATATATTTCAGCCATTTTTAGGTACTGACCATCCGTGAATCCACAATCACACATTTCAGGATAATGAGACATGATATTTCCTACTAATGGTGCATAATATTTACCTTTTGCATCTACTGCATTATAAATATATTCACACTTACGTTTGTTGTCGAAATTAATATACGTTTGCATTAAAGTTTTATCTGCTGGAATATAAGGATCTGCTGGAGTATCCTCAATTTCGTCTGCAGTTATCAAACTATTTGAACCATCAGCTAATTCCTTTGTTCTAGGATCTTCAAAAGTATGTTTCAATCCAAAATAATGCCCCATTTGATGAACTAAAACTCTTCTACTAAATACAGATTTTTTATCCACACGAATACCAAAAGAATCCATTTTACAAATAGCACCAATCTCCGCCATACCTGATTCATCTCCAGGTATACTAGAAACATAATACAAATTAATTCGATTTTTTACATTATACAATTGCTGTACATGCTTCCAATAATCTTCACGTCCTATAGTTGATGGATTATACAAAAAATTATCAATATAGCGAAATTCACAAACATCAAAAGAGACACATATTTTTGAAAAATAATAACTTACGGTGTCAAGATTCTTTTTAATTTCCTCTTCTTTAACACCTGGATCTCCCAAGCTATCTTTAAAAATATGAACAACAACTGAAATTTTTTTATCGATACACGGTAATCGTTTCTTAACTTGTGCTCTTACCTGAAAGAATACACAAAAATATAATAAAAAAAGAAAGAAAAGCTTCTTCATATACTTGAAAATGAATGCCAAATATAATTTAAAAATTTGAAATTCTAGCTATATCATATTACGAAAATATTTCAACCATAATGTCATAACAATATGTTTTTAATGTTTTGATTTATATGTTATAAAATGTAATTTTATAGCGATTTTCGTATTATATATTGTTTACTCAACACACCAAATATTCATCATGAATTATAAAGTTTTTCTTTATTTATTAATCGCTTCGTTTTTGTTATCAAGCAAAGTTCATGGACAATCAGCTGATATTACCGAAGGATGTATCGGAATGAAAGTTCAATTTAATTCTCCTAGTTCTGGTAACTGGGACTTTGGTGACGGCAAAAGTTCCGGACTACAAAATCCAATTAACACATACACTCAATCAGGTAATTTTATAGTGAAATACAATGGTAATCCTACTGGAATTATCATAAAAGTTTCCCCTAAACCAGAAATAGTGATTACTGCAAGTCCTACAAAAGGATGTACTCCATTAATCGTCAATTTTACAGCTAAATTAAAAAATCCTTTACCCGCAGGTGTAACTGTTGATAATACAAGTATCGTTTGGAATTATCAAGATGGTAACAACAGTACAAAAACATTAACCCCTTCCTATATCTTTAATAATGCAGGTGATAAAAATGTTGGTTTTTTCTTAACATTTAACCAAAACGGAAATACAGCCTGTGCAAAAATAGATACACTACTTACAAAAATAATTAAGGCTACGGCTAAACCGCAAATAAATTTCACCCCTTCTAGTAGTTCAGCATGTACAGCTCCACTGAATGTCACATTCACAAATAACTCTACATCTTCTCAACCAATAACATATGATTGGGATTTTGGAAATGGCAATAAATCAACTAGTAAAGAAGGTAACCCTCAGGTTTATACAAAAGATGGTAAATACATTGTTAAACTTACAGTTACAGATGATAATGAATGCTCGGACTTTGTTACCAAAATTATTAATATTGGAAAACCTATTGCTGACTTCGAAGAATTTAACAAAAAAGATACTGCATGTATACCAAATGAATTCAACCCTTCTTCAACAATTACGCTGATTAACAAATCTACACCTGGAAGTTATTCTTGGAAATTTGATACTGGAAATTCAATTCCTACTTCCAATCAAACTAATCCAGGACCAATTAGCTTCTCTACAATAGGAAAACATACAGTTACGTTAACAGTTAATGCAAATGGTTGTTCGGATGATACAACTAAATTTATCTTTGTTGAAGATCCCAAAATTGACATTGCAATAAACAGTAGTTATTCTTGTCGAGATACGTTAACCAGTTTTTATAAAATTAAAAACATTACGAACGCTGGACCAATTGCCTCATACCTATGGACTTTCCCGGAATTTTCAAAAAGCAAAAAAGCAAAAGCATTTCCAAGTAATACTAATACAGCGACCCCAAAATGTTTTTACAATACGTTTGATAGCACATACCATGTTCGAGGTGTAAATATTGATGAAGTTTCTTGTCAAATTATAACTAAAGCTGGCTGTAAATCAAATATTTCTAAAACGGTAGATACCATTAGTGAAATGTGGGCAAGAATTATCCCCGACAAACACGAAGGTTGTGAAAATCTAAGCATAACGTTTTCGGATTCCTCTTCTTCGCACATGAAATCTAAAATCGATGAATGGCAATGGAATTTTGGAGATGGTACTGTCCAAACTTTAAACTCTAAAACAACTCCTATTCACACATATGCTTCTCCCGGTATTTATAGAGCATACTTAATTATTAAAGATAATGACTATAATTGTTCAGATACCTCTTGGTTAACTGAAATTCGTGTAGGTAAATCAAATCTCCCAATTGATTTCACCATGTCGAAAACCTCCATTTGTCAAGGTGAAAAAGTGACTTTTACAAATACAACAGATAATGCAACTTCATTAAAAATAAATGCATGGAACTATAGCTCAAACTTAGAACATTTATCATCTTGTTTCCAAAATAAAGATGGCGAGTTCCAATTCAACGATTCAATAGGTCCGCATACTATTACACTAACTGCAGAATATAATGGATGCTACACGTATAAAAGTAAGATACTAGATGTAAAAGGACAAAAAGCAGATTTTGATTATGTTCAAGACTGTAAAACTCCACACCTATTGAAATTAATAGATAAATCAAAAGGTAATGGTACTACTCTTTGGAAAATTAATGGAAATGTTTATACTTTATCCACAAATACAACTAACGACTTGTCAACATTGTTACCAAAAATAAATTTTGGAGATGTCACTATTCAACAAATTAAAGAAGCTGGTGAGTGTGTAAATGATACAAGCACAACAGTAATTCACTACGGTGTTGTAAAATCAAACTTTATTCTTACGGATAATAATGGAGGAACATTACCAACTACTCTAGGTGGAGAAATTATTCTTGGTGATGCTTCTACAGGCCAGAAATATAAATATGACGCACAAGATTCAAAAGATATATATGCGCAAGATTGTTACCGTGGATTTACGTTACTTCAAGAAGGTAATAGGCCAAGGGTTTGGACACTCGCAAAAGATTCTTTACTTGTTTACAAGAAAAATCCTAGTATAGGTGCAGAAGATCAGGAAATTAAAATAATAGCTCGTAATCAAAACAATTGTGTGGATACTTCCAAAGTAATTATTCGAATATTCGATTTAAAACCATCATTTATAACTACTTACAAAAATAAAATCACAAATACGTATGAAGTAGTGAAAAAAGTTTGTTTGCCTACTACTTTATCATTCGCGAGTTCTAGCTTGGCAGACTCAACTATTCAAAAATACGAATGGAAATTTAGTGATGGTAAATCAGGTACTGGAATAAATATCATTCATAATTTCGATGAATCAGCTGCAATAAACGATACTTTACGAATAACACTTACAATAACAGATAAAAATGGTTTTAAAAAGAGTGTCGACAGTTTAATTCCTGTATATAAACCAAAAGCAACAATTACTTCTATACCTACTTTAAATAGTTCAGATACAACAGTATATATTTGTGATGGTAATACCGTTAATTTTAAAGCAACTTCAGCTCAAGCTCTAACCTATAAATGGTTTTTTAAAAATGACACAGTATCAAGAAATGATAATTTTAACACTGCAAAATTATATGTTCCAAAAGGAAAAAATGTAATTACTGATACATTATTATTATACTTTAAAGAACAATCTTCTGGATGTGTTGGTCAAACTTATTGTAAAATAAATATTGAAGCATATCCTAAACCTATCATATTATCTAGTATAAAAAATGGCATAGGTTGTGGTAACCCGTCTTTTAATGCTAATTTTAAAGACAGTTCTTTTTATAATCCTAGTTTCAATAGACCATGTTTTTTCAATTGGGATTTAGGACTAAATAATATTACTTCCTCAAATTCTACGGCATCATTTTCGTATGACAAAGGAAAATATCAAGTTAAACTGACTCTAACTACCCAAGCAAACAATTGTAAAAAAGATACAATTGTTAAATTCGAAGTTGTATCTCCAACGGCTAATTTTACGGTAAACAAAAATAACATTTGTCAGGGAGAAGAATTAATTTTCACCATGACAAATGCTTCTTTAGATGTAGCATCCCACCGATGGGATTTTGGTGATGGAGTTATTAAAATAAATGAAAACCCTACAAAACACGCCTACACCTATGTTCCTCCTTCTGGAAAAACAATAGCTACGCTTTTTGTTGAAAACAATGGTTGCTCTAACCCCTACTACCAAGATATATTGATGCATTATGTACATGCAGATTTTGAAATAACAGATCTAGGTTCTAAAATTCAAAATGATACTGTTACATGTATAGGAGATGCTTTTAGTTTTACTAATACCTCAGTAAACAGTGACGTATATAAATGGGAATACGATGCTAAAACAACTGTAAGTAAAGATGTTGAATCCTACGCATTCCCGAAAGAAGATACATTTAACATTCATTTATATGTGACAAGTAATGCTTTTGGATGTAAAGATGATACCGTTCGACAAGTCATTGTATCTAAAAAACCGAGTGTTCAAGGTTATATAGAGCCTATCTGTAAAGGCGCTGGTCCAATTAAATTAAGTACAATGGATACTTTGAAAAACCATGTGTACACTTGGTCACCTACAAATCTAAAACCTATGAAAAACACGATATATACTGTTACAATTAACGACACTATCAATAAGTGTACTTCTAGTAATGATGTACTTGCTGTAATAGTGGAAGATATCGATAAAATAATATGGGATACAACGATTATCATTGGAGATAAAATACTATTACCAATAGATAATCAATATGGGACCATTGATTTTACTTGGAATCCAACAGTAGGGTTAAGTTGTTTACAATGTCCAACACCTAAAATTCAACCGTTTAAAGACATAGAATACAACGTATTTATGAAGGATAATAAAAACTGTAATTTTTCGAATACTGGTTATTTTAAAATTATAGTTAAACCAGAAACTCACATCAAACTTCCTACAACCTTCACACCTAACGGCGATGGGGTAAATGATATAATTTACGTAAAAGGCTGGGGTATTAAAACCTTAGAATCCTTTGAAATCTATAATCGTTGGGGAGAATTAATTTTCAAAACGAATAACGTAGATGAAGGATGGGATGGTTATTATAAAGGTGAACTACAAAATAATGATGTTTATGCATTTAAAGTTATAGGAACGAGTTGGAAAGTAGATCCTGAAACTGGTCAAGATAGCAAACTAACGAAAGAAGGATATATCCATTTGATGCGCTAAATGAGTTAAGAGTGACGGAAGTGACGAAGTGACGAAGTGACGAAAATAACGATCTATAAGTGATAATAAAGAATCGTTGGTACTAATCAAAAAAGGCTGATTCAATTGAATCAGCCTTTTTTGATATGAAGTGAAATTTAATTAATCCTCAGTTGGAACTAAAATTCTTCCACAGTGTTCGCAAACGATAATTTTACGTTTTGTTTGAATATCTAATTGACGTTGTGGTGGAATTTTATTAAAACAACCTCCACATGAATCTCTATCTACTGGTACAACTGCTAAACCATTTTTAGCATTTCCACGTAAACGAGTATAAGCAATAACTAAACGTTCCTCTACAGCTGCTTTAGCTTTCTCAGATTTTGAAAGTAATGCTTCTTCTTCTTTTTGAGTTTCTGCGATAATTTCATCTAATTCCGCTTTTTTACCTGCTAAATCACCTTTTCGCAATTCAAATTTAGTAGTTGCGTCTTCTAATAATTCTTTTTTATTCGTAATAGTGAACTTAGATTCCTTAATTCGTTTATCATTCAATTTGATTTCTAAATCTTGGAACTCAATCTCTTTCTCTAAAGATTCGTATTCACGATTATTACGTACATTATTTTGTTGCTCTTTGTATTTAGCAATTGCTAATTCAGAGTCTTTAATAGCATTTTTACGATCAGTTGCATCTTGCTCCAAATCTTTAATCTCATCTTGTAATTTAATCAAACGAGTTTCAAGACCTTGTAATTCGTCTTCTAAATCTTGTACTTCTAATGGAAGTTCACCACGAATAGTTCTGATTCTATCTATTTCAGAATCAATTTTTTGTAATTGGTAAAGGGCATTTAATTTATCTGCCACTGATACTTCTTTTTTACTTGCTGCTGCAGCCATTTTCTAGAAATAATTAATAGGATTTGTATTAACCTTTGTTACATTAAACGCAAAGTTAACAAATTTTTCCGTCAAAATACGATAAATTAATTCAGAAGTAAACTGTTCACTTTCATAATGCCCAATATCGGCTATAATTATCTGTTTGTCAGCATCAAAAAACTCATGGTATTTAAAATCACCTGTTATAAAGATGTCCGCTTTTTGGCGAATTGCTTTCGAAAGTAAAAAACTCCCGGATCCACCACAAAATGCTACTGTTTTAATTTCTTTAGTAAGAAGTTCTGTATGTCGAATAGCACCACACTTAAATGTTTGCTTGAGTTGATCTAAGAATGCTATACAATCCATGGAACTTGGTAACTCCCCAATCATACCACTCCCCTCGTAATGATTCTTATTTTGTAACGAAACAACATCATACGCTACCTCCTCGTATGGATGAACTTGAACCATTGCTTTTAGAACATCCTGAAGCTGATGTGTAGAAACTATGAACTCTAATTTTTGTTCAGAAACCTGAGATAACATTCCTGTTTCTCCTATAAAAGGAACAGATTTTTCTAAAGGTCTAAATGTCCCCTCCCCTAAAGTAGAAAAACTACAAGAATCATAATTTCCCATAGTACCACCTCCTGCAGCAAAAACGGACAATCTTACTGATTCTAAGTGTGATAGAGGAACGAAAACTGAAAGTTTTGCTAACACATTTGGTTGTGGATCCAAGATTCGATAATTCACTAATCCAATACGTCTAGCAATTTCAGCATTTACACCTTCTAATGCATGGTCTAAATTCGTATGTAAAGCATAAATGGATATATTTGAACGAATTGCTTTCAATAATGTACGCTCAACATAATTAGCACCTGTAAGTTTTTTAATCCCTTTAAAAATTAATGGGTGATGCGCAACTATTAAATTACAACCTAAGATAATCGCCTCATCGATAACTTCTTCTGTACAATCCAAACATATTAGTGTGCCTTGCAATGTAGCTTGATTATCACCAACTAATAATCCGCAATTATCAAAAGAAGCTTGACTAGTAATTGGAAACCTACTTTCTAAATAGGAAAGAATATCATATATTCGCATAGTAAAACTTGTAGAAATTTTATACAAAGTTAACTATTTGAATCAACACCATAAATTATGAAGATAATCTTAAAAACAGTTTTTCGTTTTCTACTTATAACATTCTGTCTAATACCATTTTCATCTAAAACTCAAACTCCTATTAAAACCGAAGGTTTAAAAGACTATCAATTAAAACGATTTGCGCATAATGCGGTTAGATTAGGTGATATTTATTCAGCTATAGCATATTATGAAGTGTTTTTAAAAAATAATCCAAATGAATACAATAGTTGGAATCAAATAGCATCGCTATATAGACAAGCTCGAGATTATCAAAAATCGGAAAAAGCATATAAAATCGTTATAGAAAATCAAATCAAGAAATTCCCAGAAGCACAATTTTACTATGCTAGAATGCTAAAAGCGAATGGGAACTATGAAGCTGCAAAAGCAGAATACACGAAATTTACAACGAGTAAAAACAATTCCGAAATTGAAAATATAAAACAATTAAAAAAATTAGCGAAAGCAGAAATAATAGGTTGTGATACTGCTATTGAACTATCTAAAGGAAAATATAGCGCAGTAGTTAAACATTTAAATGAATCTATCAATAAAGCACACATAGAATCCGCGCCATTAATTCTTGACTCAAATACTCTAATATATGGATCTTTAAATGAAGAAAGCTTAGAGTTATTTGACTTAGAACTAAAGGACTCTTTACCTGTTCGAAAATTATTTTTAGCAAAAAAATCGGAAAAAGAATGGAACGGCGGGCAACTACTAAAGGGCCCATTCAATGAAAAAAATGTGAATGTCGGTAATGGAGCAATCTCGCCCGACGGCAAACGATTCTATTTTACAAAATGTAATCAAAACTTGGAAGGTAAAATGATTTGTAGATTATTTGTTTCTACAAAAGAGAAAGATTCATGGTCAACACCTAAAGATTTAGGAAATTCTGTAAATAGCGAGGAATTTACATCTACTATGCCAACAGTTGGTGTTGACTCCAAAAAAAATCAAGAAGTAATCTATTTCGTATCCGATAGAAAACAATCTAGTAAAGGAGGTTTAGACATTTGGTACACTACCTATGATGCTAAAAAGAAAATTTACAAGGATCCAAAAAACGTGGGTGGAACCATAAATACTGTTGGTGACGAAATGACGCCTTCCTACGATGTGGAAAACAAGACATTGTATTTTAGCTCGGATGGTTTTGCAGGATTAGGAGAACTAGATATCTATCAAACTATTGGTGAAATTAAAGCTTGGAGTGTTCCTGAAAACATAGGAGCTCCATTTAATTCGAGTGCTGATGATCTATATTACGTTAAAGGAAAAAATGCCAAGGAAAAATCTGGTTTTTTTGTTTCCAACCGTAAAGGCGGAATAAGTCTACTGAATGAAACGTGTTGTGATGATTTATATGAATATAGTGATCCACAATACTTAAATATTTTTATTGCAGGAAAAATAATTGAAGTAACCAGCGATAGTTTGGAAAAAACAGTTGCTCCTGTAGCTAAATCACCTGTTTCTTTATTTAAAATTAACAAAGACTCAACAGAATCTCTTTTAAAAACTACCCTTACCAATGAAAAAGGGGAATATTCATTTCAGGTGGAGCAAGGGAAAAATTACAGAGTACTCGCTGAAGCACAAGGCTATCTTAATAAAAAGATAGAAGTGTCAACAGATACGATAACAAAGTCAGATACAATAAGAACGAATATTGGTATTAAGCCAACACCAAAAGGATCTATTGTAATCTCTAACATATATTACGAAACAGCTAAAGCGGATTTACGACAAGAATCTCAAGAAAGCTTAGATAGAGAACTAGTAGATTTATTAAAGGATAATCCTAAACTCATTATAGAAATAAGTTCACATACCGATGATGTAGGGACAAATGAATATAACCAAAAACTATCTCAAGCACGTGCAGAAAGTGTAGTTAACTATTTAATTGGACATGGAATAGATAAAGCGAGATTAATAGCTAAAGGGTATGGTGAAGGTAAACCAATCGCAACCAACACCACTCCGGAAGGACGTCAGAAAAATCGTCGTACTGAATTCAAAATCATAGGATACCTAAAAAATGTGGAGGTGAGTTACGAAGAGTAATGAGCTTCACTAAGTTTAATCGTGAATTTACCTGACCTAAGTCATACTAAAAAGAGTTTAAGCTAAATACATTTGTTGTATAACTTAAACAAATTAAAAATGGAAAAACACGATTTACATAGCGAATTCCCTGAGCTAGAACAAAAAATACATGAACTGAAAATTTCGAATAATCACTTTAGAAAATTATTTGAAAGCTATCATGAAGTAAATAATAATATTCACAGAATTGAAACTGGTGCTGAAAATACAAGTGATGAAGTGTTGAATCGCTTACGTATTGAACGCGTTAGTCTAAAAGATGAGTTATTTGGATTACTTACTAAAAACTAATCACTACATAATAGCATTCAAAACTCATGATTTAAAGTAGTTTTAACAACTTCTATAAATTAAATAAAAACTATACAAAACAAATGAGGCTGTCCTTTTGAGACAGCCTCATTTATCACACTCTTTTTTAAAACATTCATTCTTCGATAGATTTCGTACACATTTCGACAGGCTCAATGGAACAGCTAAATGGAACAGCTAAATGGAAATAATCAATTAAACAGCTCAGGATAAAAATTATTAACGCCATTGTCAGACTTGAGCGTAGTTTATCCTGAAGAATTGAAGGGAAGTCAATCCCTGAGGCACCTAACAGACAACCCATACCTCTTATCGTTGCCGTCCCTGTGTGCACTGCCATTGCCGTAGCCCAAGTAGCGGCCCCAAGCATCGTAAGTATTGGTCTCTGTAGAACTCCACCAGTTACCGACGTCGCCAATGATGAAGTAATACCCATTGAAGTTGCGGCAACCGCCCGGAAGCGCCGAAAATAATGACGTATTAGTAGCGTCTGCATTTGGGCTATTCCAGCTTGTTGTGCCTACTTCTTTCATTTTACCTCCTGCAACGATTTCACCACCTAAATAGTCTGTTAAAACAGTCCATTCAGTATCAGTTGGTAGGTGCCATCCTATTGGGCAAACATTTTTATTACCATTCTTTGTTGGACTTACAGCATACCAATTGTATAGTTTACCGTATTTTGCATTGTTAACAACATCGTTGTTATAATAAGCCCAAGCACCTGTTGTTAATTTTGACCATTGGTCATAGTCCGTAATGTTTGGAATGATTGTCCCATCACTGTACTTAGAAACTTTTAAATTCTCTGCCATCCATTGTTGCGTTCCAATAGTTACTGTTTTATAAGAGTTACCTTCTACATCGGAGATATTTGGTCCAGGTATACCTATTGTTTCTTTAACTACAATTGAAACCGAACATACCTGCCCAGCGATAGTCACTAAAAATAATGCATTTCCTACTGATGTAGGCGTACCAGAAACTGTAAATGTTAAACTTCCGTTACCAGTAGCAAAAGAACCTACTTGTAAAGTTGCTGTTAAACCAAGAACACTAGTAGAACTAATACTTTGTGCGGAATAGGGCCCACCATTACCACCAGAATACGTTATCCGAAAAGAAACATTAGATGCTACTATTCCATTATTCAATGAACCATTCACTGAAACCCCAGGACAGTTTAAAGAAGTGATTTTTCCAGGGCAAATACCTCCGGTTGTCCAAGTTGGTATTCCATCACAATTCGTTATGATTTGTCCATTTGTTCCACCACTTGGCAAAACACTTCCACCAACAATACTTTCAGCTGTTTTTGCATGAATAGCATACGGCACACTCAACAACTGGCTAACACTACTCAATGAATAACTTGTTCCTCCTGCTAAATCCGTTTCTGTTTTGACAAAATAAGGGCCATTTGCCCAGTCAATAAATGCAAAATCGGTAGAAGAAGCATCTTTAGTTCCTGCACCAATAGCGATGCTCACCAAACCATTGTCATTGGAAGTGGGTGTATGTGTTTCTACATAAACAGCAGCTCCTGTCTCAGAACCTTTGAGTAAACTGATTTTCATTCCAACTTTTTTGTTTGCAACAAGTACATTATTAACTCCTCGCACTACCGCTTGGTAACTAAAACTCTGTGGAGCTTGTGCCCATACATTTACTACTAGAAAAATAGCAGATAATAGGGATAAAAATTTATTCATTCTATTTACATATAATTAATTACATTATAAATGTACTAATATTATCATATACAAAGATATATTACACATTAGTAAAAAAGATTATATTCTTTAGATTCGAGAATATTGATATTTGCACTCGAATTATGCTAACCACTCAACCAAACTCTACCGCACAAAAAAACCCAACCTTTTAGGGGTTGGGTTTTATAAAAGTGGCGTCGACTTACTCTCCCACGGTCAAAACCGCAGTACCATCAGCGCAATCAGGCTTAACTTCTCTGTTCGGAATGGGAAGAGGTGGACCATGATGCAATAGACA
>CANHRS010000053.1 GCA_947463445.1 Flavobacteriia bacterium
AATAGTATCTCCATGCACCATCTTTACGCTCTTGTTTGAAAAAACCGGTCAAAAATAAATACCCATTAATACTTCGCTCTTCAAATATACCATCGCGTAAACCATCTTTGTAATTATAAAATTCTTTCACTTTTCCGTTTGTATAAAAGGTAGTTTTGACTCCTGTGCCATTTTTGATAGTTCGTGTATGTAGTGAGTCATCTGTCCAAAATTCTTTGAGCATGCATAATGTATCCATATATTCTTCTACAGATTGTTCTCTACCATCCATATAGTATCTTCTCCAAATACCGAAAGGCTTTCCATTTTTATATTTTCCTTCTACTACCAATGTTCCATTTTCCACCCACTCTCGGTAAATAGAATCTTGTTTATCTAATTTGAAATAACCTTCTTGACGCGGTTTACCATTGGCAAATTTTAAAAAAACTTGACCATTTAATTTCTCTCGGTAATAATTTCGGATTTCTTCTATATCACCAAATTCATTATAGAACTCCCATTTTCCATGCTTATCACGCGTTTCTCCTAGGATGTCTTTATAATAAGAACCCGTAGATTGTAATTTGGTTTTCTTAAAATCCCAATATAATTTATCTTTTTCGGTCAAATTTTCTTTAGAAATAATTTGAGCTTTGGTAGTAAAAGCAGTTATAATTAAAACAATAATTAGAATGTTTTTCATGAAAATGGGATTAAAAATTTTTCAAAATACCTTGAAGTAACAATACCACTCCAAATAATAATAAAATCGATCCGGTAATTCGATTCAACGAGCGTAGCAAAGGATCAGTAATAAATGGACGTAGTTTTTTAGCGCCTATAATTTTGAGTACATCGATGGAAAAAAACGTGAGTAAAAGAACACCGATGAAAACTAGATTATCTATCCAGCTGTCTGCACCATGTTCTGTTCCTAAAGCCATTACACTAAACCAATAGAAGATAACCATTGGGTTGACTAAGTTTAGCATTAATCCTTTTAAAAATTGAATTAAATAGTCTTTTGATGTATTGCTTGAGTTATCAATTTCTTCTTGACTTTGTATTTTTGCTTTTTTGAAAATCGATATCAATCCATAAATGATAAATAAACCTCCACTTATAGCTTTTAATAATTCTGTATGTTTACCTGAAACTAATTTAGCGACTTCTCCATAAAAGATATATGCTATTGCAATGTAGAATAAATCACTTAGTAAGATTCCTAAGTCAAATGCTAATGCTGCGCGGATACCTTTCTTAATACTTGTTTCTAGGAGTAAAAAAAAGGCAGGCCCTATCATTAAACTAAGAATTACTCCAGTGAAAACAGCTTTTAGTATTAATTCCATCGCTTCATGTTTTGTGTAAAGTTAATAGTTTCGACGGTCTCTTCCTAACATCTTAATTATACCAAAAGTAAAAAAAGAATTGGTGAATTTTTCACCTTCAACATTGGAAAATCGAATTTTAGGTTCTATGAAAATCGATAATTGGTCACGTTGCTCTAGGGAAGGATTTATGTATTTGATTTTTCTAGAAATATAGGTTCCGAATTGCAGTATTTGCTTCGTTTTACCCTGACCAATAGTGTTTCCAAATTCTTTTACATGTTTATCATAGGATTGATATATATCACCTCCATATGAATCCGTTGTAGCGCTAGTAAACCAGTCATCTCCTTTCAGGTATGCTTGACCCCAAATCTCAAAACTCCATTTTTTTCGATGGAATGATATTTCTTGGTACAATTCTATAAAATTTGAACCCAAGGGATGTGCTATTGGAAGACCATGATTACCCATTACCACACCAGAAAATTTTTGAGAATAGGTATATGGACGAATTAGGTTGAATTCAGTTCGGTAAAATAAGTGCGTTGTTGAGTCGATATTTTTCCATCCTTTCACACCTAGTTGTATTCCAAATTTATTTGACCACCATTTGTTGCGTTTTAGAATAGCAGAAAGAAGAAAATCATCTAATAATAATTGACCGTAAACCATGGTATTTTTATGACTAAATGAAATATGTAAACCCAATAATACATTGTCGCTTGATCCCAAATTATATTCTTGTGGACGATAGAAAATTAGCGGATTTAAATACTCAACTTCTAAGCCTCGATTATATAGGGTGTCTTTTATTTGATAAACTACATTTTCAAATAAACTAACATTCCATTTTTTGGAAGGTTTAAAGTTTAATATATGTGTAGTATTTCCTTTCGGTACAAAATGAGACCCTTCCTTTTCTCGCCAAATTTGTTGTATGAACTGGTATTCAAATTTTTTAAACGTTGCGACTAGTGCTGCAAATGGAGATGCAACCCCTTGATTTCCTAAAAACAAAGAACGATCCCCTTCTCCGATGAATAATTTATCTATCCCTGAAGATAACGTCACTATTTTAGTAGGTTTGTATAATACCCGACCTCTTAAATCACCATAAAAAGCATAATCTTTGTACTGGTTTTCTAAATCTAAATCTTTGAAAAACATCGATTTATTTTGAAAAGTTGAGTTGTAAGGTAAAATAGACTGATTGGAAATACCACTCCGTAAATCAAACATGTAGGAAATTTTTTGTCGGTAATTACCTTCTATTGAGAAGTTTAATCCTGTTTGTAATTTGAATTCTCCGGTATTATTACTAAAACTATTCACAGCAAATTGAACATCTGGTAGTATACGAAAATGCATTTGACTACTATCGTTTGTAATTAAGGAGTCTAGTCTATAAAATTGTAAGGATTTAACTGTACTATGTGTGTTTGGTTTTAACCAAAAACGTTCTACTTGTGCTGTTTGCTGCGCCTGCACAAATTCTGTTAGCAAAATAATACATATTAGAAAACTCCGCATTAAAAATCAAAATATTCGTTCGTGATTGCTGTTCTTACTCCTAACATTAAGCATTGATAGGTATTTTCTATCGGCTTATAATTACTTGCTCTACCCAAATAACCAATGAATAAGGTTGCATTGTATAAATTATTCATGCGGTAACCAATTTCTATGTGTTGCAATATCGTATTTCCTAGTGCATAATTATTTTGCATAGGGTCATGTACAAAAATAGAATTCGACATAAATTCTTGCTTTAAATCTCCTCCTTGGGTAAAATAAAAATTTGTTTTTGCATTTACATAAAATCTCGCATAAGTATACCCAAGTTTGACACATAATTCTTTAAAATTATTTCCTTTTGGATGTGCAGATGGAAGATTATAATTACTGTAAGCTAATTTTGCGCGATCTGCGGCATAAAAATGACGCGGTACTTGATTCCACTCGCATTGTAGTTGAAAGTTTTTAATACCAAATGCATCAAAATAGTAGATACCAATTTGACCTGCACCCAACCATGTTTTATCATATTTGTCTGCAATAATCTGTCCATAGAATCGAAGTTGTTTAAATGCTAAATCCAAATTTAAACCTGTAATTCCATTTAGTATCGTTTCATTTCCTAATAGTATGTCATTTTGTAATAACGGTATAGGTAGTAACTGGCGTGCATCAAATTTGTGCATGCGTATTGAGTCTCCACGTAACTGATTACCAGCGGTAAACAAACTAATAGAAATAGATTCTTTAGGCTTGAATGTTACATAACTTGCAGCAAATAATTTGGTTTCGTAGTTGGATTCTACTGCCCAAGTCATAGGCTTCCGATATAGATTTAATTGTTTACGATATAAAACTTGGTAATCGAAAAAACGATTGATTTTCCATTTGAGACGTAAACTAGGTGAAATACTACTATTATCAGAAAGTAATAAGGAACGATATCCAGAACCAATAAAATGTTGGTTATTACCAAATTCTACTTGCAATTTAGGATGGAAATTTATAAACATGTTTCCAGAGGAAAATGCATAATCATATCCGTCAATTTTAAAAGGTTTTGTTCTACTCGCCCCTGGTATCATTGCATTTTGCGTGCTATAGATTCCATACGATTTGATATACTTTTCTCCTTGTTGGTTGAAATATGCATTTTCATATCCTTGAAAACTCGCTTGATTTTCACAAAAGGAGAAATTAAATCCGATTTTTTTAACTAATTCACCTTCTACATAAATTCCACGTGTATTACGGTATACTGGCCAATAGTTAGAATCTAAAGTACCAACCCTGCCTTTGGAATAGTTTATTAATGGTGTGATAGAGATTTGCACATCCTCTTTCTTGATTTCAAATGGAAATCGTTTGAATAAATAATTTTCTAGATCGGAATATACAACAGTTGAATCTCGGTTTAGATACGCAACATTTAATTGACTAGCATTTGCTGGAAAGAATGTTTCTATCGATTTGTTTTTAGAATAGTAAATAAATTTTTCCTTGAAATAAGAATGGTTTAATAAAATTCTATTTTGCGTGTAGATTTCAGAAAAACAAAAAGTTAATAAAAGTACAATCCAATATTTCATACCATTGGATTTAGTTTATACTGCATACTTGCTTTGGTTTGCGCAACGAAAAAAGGATTGTAAAGTTCTTCTTTGTTATAAGTCAAAGGTTTTCCTGTTTCAATAGCTAGGATGGCACCATCTAAAGCTTCCATAATTGCTTGTCCAGCAGCTATATCCCATTCCATGGTTGGTGCAAATCGCGGATAAATATCTGCTTTTCCGGTAGCTAAATCAAAAAATTTTAAAGCGCTTCCTTTCTCAAGATAGGTTAATGAACCATATTTTTGTCTTAATTTTTCAACAAATTCTTCTGTTTTTGGAGAATGAAAACTACGGGAAGAAATCAATACCATTGGTGTGTTTATATCCGAATTGGCATGTAGTTCTTCCCAATTCGAGGTTTGACCGGATGTGTCAAATTTTCCAATAAAAACACCTATTGCTTTTCCTCCAACTACTATTTTTTGTTCAACGGGAGAAACAATGATACCAAAAACTGGATTCCCATGAACGATGTGTGCAATATTTATTACAAATTCACCATTTTTTTTGATAAACTCTTTTGTACCATCGAGCGGATCAACACACCAATTTTCAGTCCAATTTTTACGGATAGAAAAATCTGAATTTAGGATTTCCTCTCCAATAATTGGAATGTTGGTAGATTGTAAACGGCTATGAATTAAATCAGAAGAAGCTTTGTCTGCTTCAGTTACAGGACTTCCATCTAGCTTGTTTTCACTTGAAAAACCAGCTTTATAGTATTTCATAACCACAAATGAGGCATCAATTGCGGCTTGCAGAGCAATGATATAATTCTTTGGTAACCCGTTCATCTACGAACAAAATTAACAAATAAGTAGCACTAAATATTATATCTACTTGGTATTAATCCACTTTTTACGTGTATAACTCTTTTGAACTGAAAAATAACCCAATGCACCATTAGAAAAAATAGGATCTGGATTCGAAGGTGTAGCACTTTGTCTACCTCCTTGATTTAAAACTAAATTAAATAAATAGCGATATACTTTATAATCAATGTTAGCCAAAGTCAATTCTATTTCTACAGAATCTGCAAGTGTAACTACCCCATTTTTAGCAATTTTATATTTTGGTTGATCCGTACCATTTTTAACAATGGTATCCGGGGAAAATTCATTTAAGTCAAAGATAGGTTTACGGGTAAATTTAACACCATCTAAATTTTGATCGTCATCCACCAATATTTTATTGATTTTAATAGTATCATTTTTTATAATTTTTTTAGCAATAAATTGATACCAATTTGGAATTCCTTTTGGAGTTTCATTACGAATTGGAGCAATGGAGTAATTATAACGCCCAAAGGATTTTTGTTTAAACACCCCAATGGAATCTAGTGGAACTGGATTAGATGGACAAGCGCTTGTAGCAGAGTATACTTTATTGTCTACTTTTACATCTAATTGATAGACTTTATTTTTGGTTAAAGATCCAGGTTTTATTTTTAGCGCATATTTTCCATTGCCTAGATAGGAACTAGGAGAAGTTAAAATGGTGTTCTTTGTATCTGTATCCGTTAATGAAATAGAAGCGTTATCTACTGGAATTCCATTTATCTCAGTATCAAAATTTACCGTACGACGGATATATATGTACTGAATATCATTTGGCATTAAGCTATCTGCTTCTAAAGCAGCCTCAATGATAATTTTTGGATCGTCTTTGTTTAAATCTAACTTAATTACTTTCTCACAAGAAAAAAGTGTAATTAGGATACCAAAAAGTCCTAAATAGTAGTGAATAGTGTTAATTTTCAGTTTCATATTACTTAAATTTAAAGTTGTAGGTAATTGCAGGTATCCATCTAAATAACGATGTTTGTACTGCTTCTGTAATGTTTGGATTTCCTTCTTTTTCTCGGAATGCAATTGTATACGCATTTTCTCTTCCGTAGGCATTGTAGATAGAGAAGTTCCAACTGCTCTCATAGGTATCCGTATTTTTTCGAATCCAGTTTACACCTAAATCTAAACGGTGATAATTTGGCATTCTTCCACCATTACGTGTGGTATACAAAAATTGTGTTTGACCTTCAATCGTATACTTTCCGGAAGGAAACGTAACTGCGTTTCCAGTGTAGAATACAAACAAAGCAGAAATCGATAATTTAGGTGTAAGATCATAAATAGTCACAACGGATATATCGTGCGTTCTGTCTTGTTTAGCATTGTACCATGCGCCTTCGTTGATCCCTTCGATTTTTCTTTCAGATTTTGATAGACAATAGGAAATCCATCCATTAAACTTCCCCTTCTTTTTCTTTAAAATCATTTCTAAACCATACGCTCTACCTAAACCATAAATTAATTCTCCCTCCAATTTTTCATTTGCTCGGGTATTTGCACCATTACGATAATCGATTTGATTTTGTAAATACTTATAATAAATCTCTGCATTAAATTCGTACGTGTTTTCTTTAAAGTTTTTAAACCATCCAAAAGCTACTTGATCCGCTATCTCTGGTTTTGTATTTATTGTTGAACCTAAAATAACATCCGTTGGAGAGGAGGTGGTTGCATTCGACACCAAGTGAATATTTTGAGCATTTCGTGCATAAGCTAATTTAAAACTTTGATCCTCTCTATAAGAATAACTCATAGAAAGTCTAGGTTCAAATACAGGGTATGTTTTAACAAATTGGTTATCAGAATAATTTAATGTATCGTTTACTTTTCCGTTTGCATAGGTATACATATCTTGTCCATTACCCAATACGGAGAATGTGGAAAGTCTCACACCATAGTTTACAGAGAACTTTTCACTTACTTCCCAATCGTTTAGTATAAAAAGTGCACCTTCAATGGATTTAGCAGGATTAAGTTGAATAATGGTATCAGAAATGCCTTTTGAACCAATCAACTGTCCCGGAGTGATATTGTGGTTGATTACATTTAATCCAAATTTGATTTTATTTTTTGTATTTGCATAATATTGGAATTCTTGTTTCAAGTTATAATCTAATACTTTCGATTTAATGGTAAAATCTACCTGTTCTGCAGTAATTGCGATTTTGTAATCATAAGAGCTATAGATTACAGAAGTATTGGAGAATAATTTAGGAGATATAATATGGTTCCAACGAACAGTTCCTGTAGCATTTCCCCAATCAATACCAAAACTTGAACCAAAACCTAGTACATCTCTACCAAAATAACCAGAAAGGTAAAGCTTATCTTTTTGGCTGAATTTATAGTTCAACTTTGTGTTTAAGTCATAGAAATACAGGGTATTGTTTTTGAAGTCTTCACTTGCTTTTAAAAATAAATCCGCATAAGTTCTTCTACCTGTAATTAAAAACGAAGATTTATCTTTTACCAGAGGACCTTCTACATTTAATTTGGATGAAATTAATCCTAAACCACCACTTACATTATACCGTTGGTTATTTCCTTCATTCATTTTAATGTCAAGTACAGAAGATAATCTACCTCCTAAATTTGCAGGTTGATTTCCTTTGTATAAGGTTGCATCTTTAATCGCATCTGAATTAAATGTAGAGAAAAAACCAAGTAGGTGAGATGCATTATATACTGGAGCTTCATCTAATAAAATTAAATTTTGATCTGAACCTCCACCACGCACATAATATCCGGAATTTCCTTCTCCAGCACTTTTTACACCAGGTAATAATTGCAGGGTTTTGATGATGTCTTTTTCACCAAATAATACTGGTATTTTAGCAATTGCTTTTGGATCTAAACGTTCAACCCCCATGGTAGATCCTCGCACGTTGTCTTGCTTGTTGATTGTTACTTTCGCTGTCTCTAATTCTTTTGTTTTTTCAGATGGGGTCTCCAGTACAAAATTTAAGGATATATTTTCTTTTAGCTCTAACTCTCTATCTTGAGGTAGATATCCTATATATGTCACTACAAGGGTATATTTTCCTTCTGGTATCGTTAAAGAGTAAAAACCATATTCATTTGTTGCAACTACATACGATTGATCTTTCACGCGAACTTTCACTCCAATTAGAGCTTCTCCTTTTGTCTGTTCCGTAATGGTTCCACTTATGGTAAACTTGTTTTGGGAAAAACCAATAAAACAGAGTGTTACAAAAAATGTTAGAACGATAAAATTTTTCATAAAATATTTTTTTGTTTAAATTTAGGCATCTTTTATTAAACAGAAATTTCTTTTTCGATGAATCAAGGATTTTACCCTTTGAGTCAACAGAAAATTAGGTTGAATTTAAGCTTAGTTTAGAATCATTCTAAAGAATTATTCCACTTCTAATTCTTTTAATATTTGATTTACATCTTCTTCCGTACTTGTCAATTTGGATTTACAAATTTTGATTAATTGCGCCGCACGTTTCACTTTAATAGATAATTCATCTACGGAAATACCTCCTTCTTCGATTTCTTGAACGATGACTTGTAGTTCTTCAAATGCTGCTGTGTAGGCCATTTCTTCACTCATTTTCTTTATTATTTAGTTGTATTACTTCTGCTTCTATAGTAGTATTTAAGGTAATTATCTCCAATTTATCCCCTTTCGAAACGGGATTACTGTCAGAAATTACTTTTCCACCAACTAAGGCGATCGAATAACCTCTTTTCAGAACTTGGATTGGATCTACCAAATGTATATTTCTTTCGATTCCTTTTAATAGTTCTCTTTCTTTATCCAAACGTTTTGGTACGGTTTGTTGAAGAAAAATCGAAATATCTTCTAAACGATTATGTTGGAAAAATTGAAAATTTCGGCGATTTTTCTTTAAAGATTGGATAGAATGTTCGAGTAGGTATTTTTTTTCGTGATGCAGTTTATTCGCGCCATGTTTTAAATTTTCTTGTTGACTAAATAGCTGCTTTTTTTCTTCATGAAATCGGATCGTGGAATTTAATTGTAAGTTACGGGAAGTATCTTTAAGTTGGTGGTTAAATGCAACTAAAAGATTATTGGTTTCTCCTTTAAATACACGTATTTCTTGTGTTAATCCTTCTTGTGCTGTTCTTAATGTTTGTTTAGTCTCTTGTAAAATAGTGCGCTGTGCTTCTTTAACGGGAACTGAAAAATTATGAAATGCTTGGAGTAAAAAATCTGCTAATTCAGTTGGGGTGATTGCATTGCGATAAGCAACCATTTCAGATACAGTTGTATTGGTAGAATGTCCAATTCCAGTCAAGACCGGCAGGGGAAAAGTAGCAATTGCTTTGGCTAACCCATAATTATTATAACAAGAAAGTCCTATTTCTCCACCACCACCACGAATGATGGTCACTACATCAAAATGGTGTTTTACTTTTTCGATTTTTTTTAATTGTGTTTGAATTGCTTCGATTGCCGGGTCGCCATTTAATTGTGCGGTAAACAACATGAAAAAATAGTTATATCCCCAGGTATTATTTTTTATTACGCTGTAGAAATCGGAAAGCCCTTTACTTGATTCTACCGAAATGACTGCAATACGTTTAGGTAATAATGGAAATGCTAGCCCCTTGTTGGCATTAATAATCCCTTCTTTACTTAATTGTTTTAAGGTTTCTTCCCGTTCTTTATGTAATTCCCCCAAAGCAAAAGTTGGATCAATATCTAAGATATCTAAAGACATGCCATATAGCGGATGAAAGGAAATTTTAACTTGAAAAAGGAGAGTCATTCCGTCGCGCAAAGGTTCCTTTACAATTTCACTGAAATTTTTGGAAATGCGATCGTAGTTTGCCTTCCAAATTTGTCCACGCATGTCTGCAACTAATTTACCATCTTCTTTATGTACCAGTTCAGGATAACAATGTCCTTTGATGGTGTAGTTGAGTTTGTGCATTTCCGCCTTTACCCAGTATAAGCGGTTATAACGTTCTGAAATAGCCTTTTGGATGGAATTAGCGACTTGCTTTAAAGTATATATTTCGTGTTCTTCCGGCATACTAAGTAAAGTTATTCATTTTTTTGATAGTCCTATTCAGAATACTATCTAAAAAATTATACCTTTGTTTTTTAAATATAAATAGAACAACAATGAGTATTCCAGCAGAATTAAAATACACGAAAGATCACGAGTGGGTTCGTGTAGAAGGTAATGTAGCTACAGTAGGTATTACAGCATTTGCACAAGGTGAATTAGGTGATATCGTTTATGTAGAGGTTGAAACAGAAGGTGAAGAACTTGGAAAAGAAGAAATCTTCGGTACTGTAGAAGCAGTTAAAACAGTTTCTGACTTGTATTTACCATTATCTGGGAAAATTATTGAATTCAATACAGCATTAGAAGCTACTCCAGAAGTAGTAAACTCTGATCCTTACGGAGATGGTTGGATGATTAAAGTTGAATTTTCAGACGCTTCTGAATTAGAGTCTTTATTATCTGCTGCGGATTACGAAGCGTTAATTGGATAAAATAAGTGACGTCCCGAAAGCTTTCGGGATACGAACCGACGAGTGAAGATTATTACTCGAGGTTTTAGAGCTTTAGATACAAACAAAAAAGAGGTTTTTCATTCGAAAAACCTCTTTTTTAGTTTTACTAATTTCTTCACATCAATCAAAAGGGAAAAAGTTATGTAAAATTTCTTTCTAATTAAAATCTATTCAAATTTATAAATGCAAATCAAAAACAATTATCTTTGAGATACTATGCTTAAGTTAATTGAAGATAAAATAACTGAAATAATTTCGCTTTGCAAATCGCATCATGTAATTTCTATTGCCTTATTTGGTTCTGCAGCTAAAGGTTTAATGCATGTTAATAGTGATGTCGATTTTTTAGTTCAATTTTCAGATGAACTACCTGTCCTTGATTATGCCGATAATTACTTTAGTTTATTAGAAAGGTTAGAGAAAATTGTAGGGAAAAAGGTAGATTTAATTTCTATCAAATCTTTAAAAAATCAAATTCTAATTGAAGATATTGAGCGTTCAAAAGTAGTTTTATATGCAGCATAAAATATTTAAATACTTGCTGGATATTGAAAGTGTCATTCTTGAAATTGAAGCAATAAAAATTAAATCCGAAAACAATTTCACCAATTTTAAATCAGACATTATATTACAACGCGCTATCGAAAGAGATTTAGAAATAATTGGAGAAGCCATTCGTAAAATATTGGAAATTGAACCAGCAATTCAAATTTCTGCTTCTAAAAATATCATTGGATTACGAAATATTATTTCTCATGCTTACGATTCAATTGAACCAGAAATGATATGGGGAATTATTCAAAAAAATATTCCTGTACTATCCGATGAAATTAAAATGATAAAATCTAAATGATTCAGATTTCAATAATTCTGAATTATTTAGATTTATATAACTAGAGTTGATACTATTTTCAATTCTTAAAACTTCTTGTCCAATCATCAAAAATCGTCATTCGTCACGCTTAACTCGTCTCTCCCTTACGCTTGATCCAATTTTCTCACCATCGTTAAAATAGTAGCAATCGCAACCGTTTCTCCAGTTTCATCATATACATCCACTAAGAATTTCACAATTCCTTTTGCAATATCATCTTCGGAACGTTTTTCTTGATCCACTTTTTCTTTTACCGTAAAACGTACACCAATGGTTGCTCCAGGATACACAGGTTTCGTAAAACGTGCATCTTCTAATCCATAGTTTAATAATACCGGACCTTTTTTAGGATCCACAAATAAACCTGCAGCTTTCGACAACACAAAATAACCATGTGCTACGCGTCGCTCAAAAATGGTACCTTCCAAAGAAGTTGCATCCATGTGGGCATAGAAATTATCCCCTGACACATTCGCGAAGTTTACAATGTCTGCATCGGATACCGTATGTTTATGTGTAAACACAGTTTCTCCAACGACTAATTCTTCAAAATGTTTTCTAAATACGTGTGGATTTGCTTCCGGCATTTCAGCGCCAACTTGGAATTGTTGGGTAATGTGTGTGATTGTTGTTGGATGACCTTGAATAGCAGTGCGTTGCATGTAATGTAATACACCGCGTTTACCACCCATTTCTTCACCTCCTCCCGCACGACCAGGACCACCATGTGTTAATAATGGCATAGGAGAACCATGACCTGTACTTTCTTTGGCACAGTCTTTATTCAATACTAAAATACGACCGTGCATACTAGCAGCACCTACCACATAATCTGTTGCTTCTTGATTATCAGGAGTTACAATGGAAGAAACCAAGGAACCTTTACCCATTCGTGCTAATTCAATTGCTTCGTCGATGTCTTTGTAAGGCATTATGGTTGATACTGGTCCAAATGCTTCAATGTTATGTACATCTGTTTTATTAAATGGATCGTTATTCACAAATAAAATAGGGGAGAAGAACGCTCCGTTTGCACAGTTATTTCCTACCACATCTACGTGGTCTACATTACCATACACAATCTCTTGTGATTTAGCTAATTCAAGTACATTTTGACGCACGCGATCTACTTGTGTTTGTGTCGCTAAAGAACCCATTCGCACTCCCTCTAGACTTGGGTCACCCACTTTCGTAGTTGCCAAACGCGCGGAAATTTGTTTCGATACTTCTTCTACTAAATTTTCCGGAACGATAATACGACGCACTGCCGTACATTTTTGTCCTGCTTTTATGGTAATTTCTTTGGTTGTTTCTTTGATGAATAGGTCAAATTCGATAGTTCCAGGAATAGCATGTTTACCCAATACCGTCGCATTCAAGGAATCTGCTTCTAAGTTAAATGGAATACTACGTTCACTGAATTGAGGCAAGGATTTTAATACTTTCCCTGTATGCGCGCTCCCGGTGAAGGTTACAACATCTTCACTATCTACGAAATCCAGAATTCCTCTTCCTAAACCACATACTAATTGCAAACTTCCTTCCGGTAATAGCTTGGAATCAATAATGTCTTTTACCATTAATTCGGTTACAAAACAGGTAAACTCGGATGGTTTAACTACGCAAGGTACTCCTGCCATCAAGTTTACTGCTATTTTTTCTAACATCCCCCAAATTGGGAAGTTGAATGCATTGATGTGTACAGCTACTCCTTGTTTTGGCACCATGATATGATGTCCGATAAACGTTCCATTTTTAGAAAGTGGAGCTGCTGTGCCATCTACATAATATGGTAAATCTGGAAATTGTTTACGTAAAGAAGCATTTGCAAATACGTTTCCGATTCCTCCTTCAATATCAATCCAGGAATCTACACGCGTAGCACCAGTCAAGGCACTTAAAGCATAGTAAGACTCTTTTTTGTCCATTAAAAACAAAGCCAATGCTTTCAACATACGGCCTCGTTCTTGGAAGGTCATTTTACGCAATGCTTTTCCTCCAACTTCTCTTCCGTATGTTAAAATTTGGTTATAATCCAATCCTGCGCTGGAAGTTTCGCCAATTACATCTCCCGTTAATGCATTGTATAGGGTTGTTTCTGAACCTGTTCCTGCGGTCCATTGACCTATAACGTAATTTTTCACTTGTATCATAGTATGACTTCTATAAATTGCTTTTTTTATTGTTAGCCTCAAAAAATCTAATTTCTAGAAACCAACCAAAATTTTAAGTAATCAAAAATACAATTTTTTCCCTCACGTCACTTCGTCACTCGTCTCTCATCACTATTTTGTTATCTTTACATCCTACAAATTCATTCATTTATGAGCAAGGAAAAATTTACCGTTACCGCAGCATTACCTTACGCCAACGGCCCCCTTCATTTAGGACACGTGGCAGGAGTTTATTTACCAGCAGATATTTTCGTACGTTTTTTACGTATGAGTGAGCACGATGTGGCTTTTATATGTGGAAGTGATGAACATGGAGCTGCAATTACACTACGTGCTAAAAAAGAAGGGATTACTCCGCAAGAAATCGTAGATAAATACAACAAGGTAATCGGAAATTCTTTCCATCAATTTGGAATTTCGTTTGATATTTTTCACCGCACTTCGGCTGAAATTCATCATAAAACTGCGCAAGATTTCTTTTTGAAATTAGAAGAGAATGGTAAGTTTATTGAGGAAACAACGGAACAATATTTTGACGAAGAATACCAACAATTTTTAGCGGATCGTTATATCGTTGGGGAATGTCCGAATTGCCACAATGAAAATGCGTATGGCGACCAATGTGAAAAATGTGGTTCTGCTTTAAGTCCTACGGATTTAATTAACCCACTATCAACGTTAAGTGGTAAAAAACCAATCTTAAAATCGACTTCTCACTGGTTTTTACCAATGGATCGCCATGAAGAATGGTTAACTTCTTGGATACAAGATGGAATATTAGATGGTAAACTACAACACGACCCAAAAACCTGGAGAAACCAAGTGATTGGTCAATGTATGTCGTGGATTAAAGGTGGACTGAAACCAAGAGCCATGACGCGTGACTTAGATTGGGGTGTGAAAGTACCTGTGAAAGATGCAGATGGTAAGGTATTATATGTTTGGCTAGATGCGCCAATCGGCTATATCTCTGCCACAAAACAATGGGCTTTAGACAACAATAAAGACTGGAAAGATTACTGGACTGGAGATCGTAAATTGGTACATTTTATTGGAAAAGATAACATCGTTTTTCATGCAATTATTTTCCCAATTTTATTGAAAGATCATGGAGATTTGATTTTGCCAGATAATGTTCCTGCCTACGAATTTTTAAATTTAGAAGGAGATAAATTTTCTACATCGCGCAATTGGGCCGTTTGGTTACACGAATATTTAGAACGTTATCCAACCAAAATTGACGAATTAAAATATACACTAACTGCAATTGCTCCAGAAAGTAAAGACAGTGAATTTACATGGAAAGAATTTCAAGCACGTGTGAATAATGAATTAGCAGACATCCTTGGTAATTTTGTGAATCGTGCTTTAGTATTGACCCAAAAATACTACGAAGGAATAGTTCCTGCATGTGGAGAACTTACCGAAGAAGATCAACGTGTACTAGATACCATTGCTGCTTTCCCAGAAAAAATTGCAACATTAATTTATGCGTATAAAATTAGGGAAGCACAATCGGAAGTAATGAATTTAGCGCGCTTAGGGAATAAATATTTAGCAGATAGCGAACCTTGGAAATTAGTGAAAACAGATCCGAAAAGGGTAGAGACTATCTTACATATTGCACTTCAAATTACGGCTAATTTAAGTTTCTTATTGGAGCCGTTTTTACCAGCAACAGCAACTAAATTACGTTCTTTCTTAAATGTGGAACTACCAATTTGGCGTGAAATAGGTCAAACAACAACTTTAGTAGCTGGACATAAAGTAAATACACCAGAAATTCTGTTTCCTAAAATTGAAGATACTTTTGTGGAGGCAGAAGTTGAATTTTTAAAGCAAAGTCAAGCAACTCCAGTGGAAGTGCAAGCTGCTCCGCAAAAACCAAATGTTTCCTTCGATGATTTCAGCAAATTAGATATACGTTTAGGTAAAATTCTAGAAGCAGAAAAAGTACCAAAAGCAGATAAATTATTAAAGTTAACGGTAGATACTGGAGTGGATGTTCGAACGATTGTATCAGGCATTGCCAATTTTTACAATCCAGAGGAAGTAGTTGGTAAAACGGTTTCCGTGTTAATCAATTTAGAGCCCCGTAAAATACGTGGGGTAGAATCTGCTGGCATGATCCTAATGGCTGAAAATGCAACAGGAGAATTAAGTTTTGTTTCCCCTGAAAAAGCATTTGATGCAGGTGGCGAAATTCGCTAGTACGTAGATTGTTTCTAAATTAGTTTATTCGGTAAATGTAAGCAACAACATCTGTATGTTTACGTCTAAAAAGCGGGAGAAAAATGTTAATCTACAGGTGAAATTATAATTAATTAATTTCGAATGGTTTACATTTTATCTTTGTTAATCTAATAGGTACTTAAATGAAAAAAAAATTAATTGTCAGTTTTTCATTGTTGCTTGCAACATTTTTTTCGCAAGCACAAACTAAAACTATTCCTTACCAAGAATTAAAATCTGCTTCAGGAATGTTTTTTGGTGCAACTATGACAGTAGACTCTATCACGATTACATTTGCTGGTCCTTCTACGAAATGGATAGGACTTGGATTTGGAACTAAAATGGGGGGTACGGACGCGTTAATTTACACTTCCTCAGGGGGCTCTCAAGATTGGTGGGATTATTTTATGGGAAGTACGAGTAGTAGTTCAGTAGTGAAAGATGCTCAGCAAGATTGGAAGGTAAAATCCAATACAGTTACAAATTCCTTACGAACGTTAGTCGCTTCTCGAAAATTAAATACGGGGGATGCAAAAGACGCTATTATAAATTTCAATGCTTCTTCATTAAATCTTATTTGGGCGAGAGGATCAGGATCATCTTATATGTTGGCTGACCATGGAGGTGCCAATAGAGGGTACGGAATTTCTTTAAGTTGGGCTGTTCCAGATGTAACGCCACCAACCTTAACTTCTGTATCACCAGCAGATAATTCATCAGGAATATCAACTACTCAAAATCTAACAGCAACATTTAGTGAAAATGTAGTAATAGGAACAGGAACGATTACACTTTATTCTTCAAATAACTCAGTTTTTGAAAAGTATAATTTACCAAGTTCAAATGTGACGGTAAATGGAGCTACAATTATAATTAATCCAACAAATACTCTTAGTGATTCAAGCGATTATTATTTGCTTCTTTCTGCTACAGCGATTAGAGACATTGCAGGCAATTTTTTCACAGGGATTTCTACTCCAACAGAATGGAATTTTACGACTGCACCAGCCCAAGTATCTGCGGGTATTCTTGAAATTTCCGATAAACAATATATTAGATTTAACAATACATCTATCATTATTTCTGTAAATGATGCGGATTATAGCTATCAAATTACAGATCTACAAGGAAATATCATCAAAGAAAAAAATAAAGCACAAGGGGAAATAACCATACAACATTCGGAATTTAAACCAGCAGTCTATATCTTAACTTTTGGTAGTAACGGAAAATTCGTGCGTCGAAAATTTATAGTGCAATAATCACGTTTAGATGTATAAATTAACTATGCTATTCATTGTTCTTGCTTTTATTCATTTAAATGGATTAACGCAAGATATTTACGATGCGTGTAGAAAAGGAAATGTGGAGTTAATAAAGCAATTATCGAAAATAAATCCGGATACAGTAAACACACCAAATAAAAGTGGGTATACTCCACTAATAATTGCAGGATATAGGAATCAACTAGATGCAGTAAAAATGCTACTAGATTTAGGAGCGAATGTGAATGCTAATTCAGAAGATGGAACTGTATTGACAGCTGCGTCTTATAAATCGAATACAGTATTGGTTAAACTTCTTTTGGAATACCAGGCGGATGTAAATGTGAAAAACAATGCAGGAACAACCCCACTGATGTTTGCAATAATGGCTGAAAATGAAGAGATAGTAAAATTATTATTGGTAAATAAAGCAGATATAAATGCAGTGGATAGTGCAAATAAATCCGTAAAGGAGTATGCAAGAGATTGTGATAATTTAGTAATAAAACAATTAATAATTAAATAAGCATTTAGTAATCAATCGCTTTAGAAAAAGGACAAATTTTATTTTTTTATCCAATTAAAAAAGAGACTTTTTTACTGAATATTAAACTACTTTTAACTTAAAAT
>CANHRS010000054.1 GCA_947463445.1 Flavobacteriia bacterium
AGCCTTCAAATACTGCAAAAGTAGAACCTTTAGCAATATTAAATTTATAATCTGTAATCTCAAATTGGGATCCAATATTATTAATTACACTTGAATTTTGAACATAATTTTTAGCAAAACCCGCGATAATAATTCCACCTAAATAATTATCTTTAATTGTGGTTTTTGATACTTTTAAATCACTACTTGAATTTATAATACCAAATGAATAATTATCATTTATCATACAATTGTTTATATCCATTTTACCATCTTCCGTTGAAACTGCGATTCGACTACAATTGGATATTTTAGAATTAGACATTTTAAAATTTGAAAAAGAATTAATGACACCATTAACACAACTATCTATTAAAGATGAATTTAAATAAATATTGGATGAATCTATCTCGCTATGAATTCCCGTCCCTCCATTTTTTAATGTAATTGAATTCAATTTTACAGTAGAACTTTTAACTGTAGGACTTAAATATATCCCCACATCATAAAAATTATTTATTAAAGTAGAATTAATTATCACGTTTGATTTAATAGTTAATGCTCTATTGGCATTATAAATTTCAACACCACTTATTGAATTCTGTTTTTTTGAATTTATTGTAAGTCCATTCCAATATTTTTTATCTACAGTTGATGTAACTGGTGAAAAAATTACGGATGAGCAACCTAAAATTCCATCTATTTGAATTTCTCCATTAATCTCAATTTCGACATCCCCAATATTATCTCCATTAGCATCAAGATAAGCAATTTGCACTTTTGTTCCTGCCTCAATTTTTAATGTAGCCCCCTCATTTACAATAACCTTTTGTGACAAAAACACATTACCACTCCAAGTAGTATTTGTACTAATAATTTGTTGCGCATTCGTTAATATTGAAACAAATAACGAAAACATTAATGTAATTTTTTTCATACTTTACCTTATTTATATTAATTGAAATTTTCCGTTCAAAATTATATTCACATTAAACGTTTTATAATTCTTTACAAATATAGAATTAATCCCAAAAAAGGTTACAATCAACCTGTTTATTTCAATTGGTTTATTTCAACTAATTGTTTCCAATTTTGAATATGGTTCAAAAAGAGATAAAAAATACAATACCTGCATACTGCATTGAACTTGGATTGAGAATTCGAACGTATCGAAAATCAAAAAATATCACTATAGAAGAAATCGCATATAAAGCAGGTATTGACGCACAAAATTTAAGAAAATACGAATTAGGTAAACAAGAGATGCGAATATCTATGCTTAAACGAATCGCTGATGCATTTGAAATTAGTGTGTCTGAACTCGTAAACTTTTAAATTTTGCAATTGATGAATAAATCTTAACCTGCTTATAACAGTATTGAAAATTACCAAAAATCTATTTTAATAGAATTTATCAAAAATGAATGTATGCATACAAAACATGTAAAAATACGCGCACACGAATATTGAACTTATTTAATTTTTGGACGATAAAGGCATAAAATAGTCATTCATTTATACTTTAGTAGGGATAGGGCATGCCCTATCCCTACTAAAGTATAAATCTAAATAGAAAATTATTTATTATTCTTCAACCCTCCCTGCAAAAATCGTTTATACACCTCCACATTCGGTTCATATCCTATCGCTTCCGTCAAATCATTCCCATCCGCATCTACCATCACATACAATGGCTGAGACAACTGTCCATAATGCGTCACTTGATAGTCCGACCATTTATTTCCAACCGTTTTTATCATCCCTTGAATCGCTTTAGAATACTTCCATTCCGATTTAGGTAATTTTTCGCGATCATCTACATACAAGGAAACAAGAATCACCTCATCTTTTAAAATAGGACGCACCGCCTCATTCAACCATACAGTAGATTCTGTTCGACGACAATTCGGACAATTGTGTCCCGTAAAATCTAATAACAAAGGCTTACCCTCTAACTTAGCATACGCTTTAGCCTTTTCTAAATCGTGAAATGTCAACAAACTACCATCTGCAACTTCATGCATATACGGTCTAAATTTCTTGAAATTTGCACTCTCATTCGCTACCTCACTACCGCTATTTCCTTTTACAAATCGGAAATTATCTTCACTGTGTGTCAAAGGTGGTGCAACTCCGTCTATCAAACGCAAAGGTGCACCCCACATACCTGGTAATAAATAAACTGCAAATATGAAAGCGAACAAAGCAAACATAAATCTGGTTACACTTAAACGCTCCACATTCGAATCATGGGAAAATTTAAGTTTGCCCAATAAATAAAATCCAATGATAAAAAAGAGCACTACCCAAATAGCAACAAACACTTCACGTGTCAAAATACCCCAATGGTAAGCCAAATCTACTCCAGATAAAAATTTCAATGCTAATGCCAACTCCAACAAGCCCAATACCACTTTCACTGAATTTAACCAACCTCCTGACTGTGGCAAACTATTCAACCACCCTGGGAAAATAGCAAATAAGGTAAACGGTAACGCCAAAGCAACTGCAAACCCGCCCATACCAATCGCTGGAGCTAATAATGCACCATCCGCAGCAGATTCCACTAATAATGTTCCTATAATTGGACCAGTACACGAAAAGGAAACCAAACTCAAGGTAAACGCCATAAAAAAGATACCGATTAAACCTCCTTTATCCGCATTTCCATCTGCTTTATTTACCCAAGAATTTGGCATGCGAATCTCAAATGCTCCCAAAAAAGAAACCGCAAAAAAGATGAAAATTCCAAAGAAAATTAGATTCATCCATACGTTTGTAGACAAATCATTTAAACCTGTAGGCCCCAATAAAGCAGTAATAATTAAACCTAAACTAACATAAATAACTATAATGGAAACGCCATACAACAATGCATTAAGTATCCCTTTCACCCTTGTTTTAGAGCGCTTTGTAAAAAATGTAACCGTCATCGGTATCATCGGAAACACACATGGTGTCAATAAAGCAATCAAACCGCCACCAAAACCTTTGAAAAATACAATCCAAAGCGAATCCTTTTGTTTCGTTGTTTTTACGCGTACTTTTTTATACTCCCCAACTTTACGCTCCACTTTGTTATCGCTACCCTCCTCTTTTTCCTGCACAACACTATCCTTCCCCTTCTCTACTCCCAAATCTCCCGTCACTCCTAACTCGTCTCCCGTCACTCGTAACTCATCACTCGTCACTCCCAAATACCCCACTGCTCTTACACTTCCCTCCTGCTCCGTAGGCATCAAACATTGTACAGCACACAATTGAAAGTTATACGTAAATTTCACATCCACAGGCTGATTACTCAAAAACGCTATCTCTTGTTTATAAACAACCGAGTTCTCGATAAACAGGGAGGTACCCAAATCATCCTTGTGCGTAATAGCCTTCTTCCCTTCTAACAATGGACCTACTGTTTTGTATAATTTAGATGCTTTAAAAACAAAACTAGTTGGGATTCCCGTATAACTCGCTTTTTCTGGATTGTGATGTATCGAATAAATATGCCAATCTTTTACAATGTTAGCCTTCGCAACCACATATGCATGCGAAGCATCCTTCTTTTCGAGACTAAAACTCCAACTGATATAGTCCGAAAAACTCTCAGTTGGTTGCGCAAAAACGCCTTGACCTCCAAATACAATAAGGAAACTAAACAAAAAATAAAATATACGAATTATCATAATCTAAGATTTAAAGCAAAACGAAAAATCCGTTTTGAACATAGAACAAATCTACTACAAAACGGATTCTTTAAAAAATTTAAGCATAATTTTTATGCTTTATTAAGAATTCTATTAAAAGTTTTTTTTTAGAATTTCACCTCAACAATATGATCAATCGGTATCCAAACCCCACCTTTCAAACAAATATATTTAGCACCAGTAGCCCAAATCGTAGTTTCTACGCGTTTTGGCCCTTCATCATCGTGGAAATAAATCGACACCTTAGAATGATAACCATTCCCTAATCGTGTTGCTTGTTCCAATTGCTGTCTCAACTCCTCATGTTGCTCCACTTCCATCTCTTTGTGAAATGTCATCTTTGAAACCTCCTCTTTTTCGATAGTTTTGTATGCCGAAATCTCCATAACCGTGCGTTTTAATTCTTGCTAATTCTACTCTTTATCCTAAAATATATTTCACAAAAATAGAAAATTTTAGGAGATAATTTTGGAGAATTTGTTAAAAATCAAGGCTATTTTTCAACAATTTGAACTTTCAAGATATTTCGACAATGAGTGTCCGCAATAGCTTTTCTAGAAATTTTATGTCCTACGCACCATAAAACGGAATTATCGTCTACTAATACGATACATCTATTTCTATCCGAATTAGTTACTTTTGCTTCAGTTAATATATCTGAAACCAACTTACTACCTTTCATACCAATAGGTGAAATGCGATCTCCTTGTTCCCAAAATCGTAAAACTAACTTACCCTCTATTTTTGTAGCATCTAAATAAATTATTTCTTTTGAAAAAACAGAAGGTAATTCCTCCTTATAACTAATTTTCAAAGTGTGTTTTATTTCTAGAGTAGTTGTTGAAACAAAATAAAATCCGGAGGTTTCCTTATAAATTTTATGAGTACCACATTGCACCCACTTTCCTTTTTGAGAATCTCGCATTTTCAATAAGGATGCGTACACATTATATCCACCTCCATACTGTCGAATAACCTCCAAACAAATATCCTCCGTTAAAACATCAAAATCAGAATACGCCCAAATATTCCCATGTATAAATCGACGAATGACTTCTAACGCTTGTTGCTCATGCATGCGTTGTGTTTCTTGAAATACATCCACCAGCTTTAATACGGAGTCTTTCAGACTTGGGATTTTATTATATAGTTCTGGCAATATAACGTTTCGTATACGATTACGTGTATATGTATTCGTTTGATTCGATTGGTCTTCCCGCCAAACCAAAGAATACTTTTTCGCAAAATCAATAATTTCATTTTTGGAATACGATAGTAAAGGACGAACAACACTTTCGTGTTGGGACAACATACAAGACATTCCTAACACGCCTGATTTACGAGCTAAATGCTGAAAAAATGTTTCCACCTGATCATCTGCATGTTGTCCAAGCGCAACTATACTGCCAGGATGAAGGGATAATTTTTCACGAAATAAAGTATAGCGAATTGTCCTAGCAACTTCTTGTAAATTGCCCCCTGAACTTGCTAGAATTGCTTTAGTATCTACTTTTTTGACATGTAATGGTACTTTCAGCGAAACACATAATTTTCTAACAAAATCTTCATCGAGATCCGAATCTTTTCCACGTAAAGAATAATTTACATGTACCACTACCAAATCAGGACAAAAAGATTTTAATATGAACAATAAAACAACTGAATCAACACCCCCACTACACCCCACAAATACTTTATGCGAAGCCAAGAAAGACCATTTAGCATGTATCTGCTTTATTTCCATTAACCGAAAAATTGTAGAATTTTTTGCACCTTAACGAAACACTCTTCGTATTCTTTCTCAGGGTCCGACTTCATCGTAATTGCACTTCCTACGGAACATGAAACTATTTCTTTTTCTTTATTATACAGTAAAGAACGAATGATAACATTAAAATCAAAATCTCCATTTGGAAAAATGACACCTATAGACCCTGCATACAAACCTCTACGAAAAGCCTCATACTTTTCAATCAATTGCATAACCCGTACTTTTGGTGCACCTGTCATAGATCCCATAGGGAAACTAGCTTGTAAAATACGCTCTAAAGTGACTGAAGGATCAATTTCACAAACAATCGTTGAAACCAAATGATGTAAAGTCTCAAAAGTCTGAAGTTCGCACAAATGCAGCACTTCTACACTACCCTTTTTTGCTATCCGTGAAAAATCATTGCGTACCAAATCGGTAATCATTACATTTTCTGAAAGTTCCTTTTTATCTGCTAATAAAGTTTCTTTTAATTGTGCATCTTCCTCGATATCTTTACCTCTTCGTATCGTACCTTTAATGGGTTGCGACAACAAACGAGAACCAACTTTTTGTATATAGCGCTCCGGACTAAAACACATGACTGACCAATCTTCCAATTGCATATACACAGAAAATGGCGCTTTTATTTGCCTATACATTGTTCGAAACAAAGAAAATGTATCCAAAGAAGTTACTTGTTGAGCATAAAATTCTTGACAATAATTCAACTCATAGCAGTTACCCAACTGAATTTCTTGCTTAACTTTATTTACCAAATTAATATATGTCTCTCGAGATATTCGTGGTTCAAAATGTATAGTATTTTTACATTCAAATGATTCCTCCGAAATTATTTTTTCGTAAAATCCAATAGCAACAGATCTATTTTCCGTAGTTTCCTCACCTTGCAAAAAACTAAAAGTAGAAATATCTACAACATAGCCTGGAACCCACAATACAACTAGCGGAAAAACAACTGTATCTGCATGTTCACTCGTAAGATCTTCTATAGCATTTTTTAAATCATACGAAAGACACGTAAATATATATTTACCTGCATGCGCATCTATAAATTCTTGCATTATAGAGAAATCAGCGGAATTATAAAGGAACAAACGTTCGCCAGAACCAAATCCGAACAATTGTTTTTCAGGGAAATAAATAAACTCTTCTTGTGTCTGCATACAACTAAAAAAGGTTATCTCACGATGAAATAACCTTTAAATGATTTATAAAAAGAATGAAAAGAGAATAGATTTTTCGAGGCAAACAAAAAATTGAATCCGCAGTTTACATTAGTAAATGAGGAATTTAATTTTGAAGTTGAACGAAGAAAAAGCATTTTCTTTTCGTTCGACTAGTTGCGAGGACCTCCTGTGTTAACAGGTGCATCTCCATCTGGCGCAGGATTCACATTTCCTTTGATGCGAATTATTTTAGTCGGGTCGTTAGATGCATTGGATAATACAGTAATACTTTTATTAATTGGTCCTGCAATCTTGGTATTATACTTCACAGTAATCACTCCTTTTCCTCCAGGAGGAATTGGTTCCTTCGTATGGGAAGGTACTGTACAATTACAAGGCGCTGTTGCTTTTGTAATAATTAAAGGAGCTGTACCTGTATTCACAAACTCAAAGTTACATTCACCGTTAGAGCCATATTTAATCGTGCCATAATCATGAACCTCTTTCTTAAAATCAATTTGAGGACCTCCTAATTGCATAAAAGAAGTTAACCCTATAAGCATTCCTACTATTAAAAGTGGTAAATATAAAATTCTATTTTTCATAACTTTTTATTTTCAAAATTAGTATATCAAATATAGGTAAAAAAATAGCAAAGGAAATAAAATTAAGATTTGTTATGATTTCTTTAATCTAAATTCTACCATTTCTACTACTTCCTTTTTTAATTTTGGATGTTCACGTAATAAACGTTCATAATAATAACGCATCCTAGTTTGATCTTTCAAATATATCTCTGCTGTAGTAGCTGCACTCAATAATAATGCCGCTTTTTGTATATAGAATGGATAATGCTTTAAAAGTGTATCCGTCCAAGACAGCGATAATCCATATTTTTTTTCTTGTAGATATAATTGCTGTAATTTATCTAAATACTCAGGAGAAAGTTCATTTTTCAAACCCAATTGAAATGCACGTTTATAATTAGCTTCGAGTAAATGAATCGTTTGTATTGGAAGTGTATCAACTCTATTTGTCATTATTTTTTCATAGGATTTTTCCAACTCTCCTTCCAAAACAACAATTCTTTTTTCTACCCTAGAAAGATTCGTTGAACCAATCTTCAAATTTTTAGATGCATCTATAGATCGCTTACATCCAAAGGAGATTAAGGCAAGGAGAATATAAATATACCAACGCATTTATTTACCTTTTTTAAGTGCAGGGAATCGCATACGATAATCTACAACAATCAACCCTTTAGATATATTCCCTAATTTCTTGGTTAACAATTTTCGTTTTAAAACAGATAAATGGTCTGTAAATAAAACTCCTTCAATATGATCATATTCGTGTTGTATAATACGTGCAGCATACCCATCAAAAGTTACTTTATCGTAAAAATTCCAATGTTCATCAAAATAAGAAATTACCACTTTTTCTTTTCTGTAAACTTCCTCGCGAATTTTAGGAATACTCAAGCATCCTTCGTTAAACCCCCACTCTTCTCCTAATTCATCCTGAATTATAGGATTTACAAAAACTTTCTTAAAATCCTTTAGACCCTCCGTTCTTGGATCTTTAGCATCTTCTTCATCCTCTAAAAACGGTGATCCATCTACTACAAATAATCGAATAGATTGACCAATCTGAGGCGCTGCTAACCCAACACCTTGTGCATTATACATTGTCTCAAACATGTTTTCTACTAAAACACCTAACCCTTCAAAAGTTTTGTCAATCTCAACCGCCTCTTTCTTTAAAACAGGATCGCCATATGCAACAACAGGTAATATCATATATTCTTATTTAAAAGTCAAATGTAGAAAGAAAGATGTAGATTGTCAAAAAAATGAAAATAGCAACAAATAAATGGAATGAAGGTCACTAAAATATTTCAATAAATTTTGAGGAAAGAAAAGTCCGGAAAGTTACCATCTTAAGAAGAATTAGATCGAACACATGTAGGATTGAAGTAAAATAGTAGCACTAACTTCATCGATCAATGCCTTATCCTGCTTTTTATTCTTGGTCAACCCTGACATAGCAATAGCATGGCTAGCCATCTTTGAGGTAAAACGTTCATCGTACAACACGATATGTAACAACGTAAACTCTTTTTTCAAAACTTCGAAAAGAATATGAACATTTTCTGTAATGTGTGTATGAGTGTTATTTAAACGCTTTGGCTCACCAAGCACAATTACACCAATATTTTTCTCTCGAACAATAGCGTGTAATTCAACCATTAAATTCTTACTATCTACTGTTTTTAAACCACTTGCAATTATATTATTTTCGTCTGAAATTGCAATCCCAGTTCGCTTCAATCCAAAATCAAGTGCCAAAATTCGTTTATCTATACTCATATGTAATACAAAGATAGATAGAATTTGAATTGAATAAATATTTCTTAGCTTTATGTATATTTGCCAAAAAAAATTAACATGAGATCAATCATTGAGAACGCATGGGAAAACCGCGCCCTTTTATCTGAAAAAACAACTATCGAGGCTATTGAACACGTTATTGAAGAACTAGATAAGGGAATAATTCGCGTTGCAGAACCTACAGATTCTGGAGAATGGATAACCAATGAATGGGTTAAAAAAGCTGTTATTTTATATTTCCCTATCCGTCAAATGGAAACAATGGAAGTTGGTCCATTTGAATTTCACGATAAAATGCTTCTGAAAAGAGGGTATAAAGATTTAGGTGTTAGGGTTGTACCTCATGCTGTAGCTAGATATGGTGCATATATTGCTAAAAATGTAATTTTAATGCCATCCTATGTGAATATTGGCGCCTATGTCGATGAAGGGACAATGGTCGACACTTGGGCTACGGTTGGATCTTGTGCACAAATAGGTAAAAACGTACATTTAAGTGGCGGAGTTGGTATCGGAGGGGTACTAGAACCACTTCAAGCAAGCCCCGTGACCATAGAAGACAATGCGTTTATAGGCTCGCGTAGCATTATTGTAGAGGGAGTCCGCGTAGGTAAGGAAGCAGTAATTGGTGCAAATGTCTGCATAACAAAATCAACTAAAATTATTGATGTAACCGGCAAAACACCAATAGAAACAGTTGGATATATTCCTGAAAGAAGCGTAGTTATACCAGGGAGTTACACAAAAAAATTCCCTGCTGGAGATTTCCAAGTACCATGTGCATTAATCATTGGAAAAAGAAAAGAAAGCACCGATTTAAAAACTTCTTTAAATGATGCACTGAGGGAACACAACGTCGCGGTATAAACTGCATCTTAATAATGACATTAAGACCAAAAAGGATTATTTATTTGTTAAAAAATTGTTTCTTTGTATTCAATTTAAGATTTTAGTATAGTTTAATTAAAACACAAACACCATGAAATTACGTAATATCATTTTGTTAATCGTAGTTCTAACAACTAGTTTAACTAGTTTGTTTGCTCAAAATTCAGATCAAGGATTTTCCTGTGGTCATAGTGAAATGCAAAAAAAAATATGGAATAATCATCCGGAAACTTTCGTGGAATATGAAAATATAATTCGAAATCTTAATAAATATGATACTGAAATAGACAAAAAACGTAACACAAAAAAATATATTATACCAATCGTATTCCATATTTTACATGAAAATGGTGACGAAAATATTTCAGATAAACAAGTTCTTGATCAAATCAAAATCTTGAACCGTGACTTCAATAAATTGAATGATGACGCATCCACTGTTCACCCTGATTTTAAAGACATTATTGCTAATTGCAACTTTGAATTTAGACTTCCAACGAAAGACCCTCAAGGAAATTGTACCAATGGTATAAATCATTATTATTCTAACTTGACTAATAATGCTGGTGAAAATTCAAAAATTAACCAATGGAATAGAGCTCAGTATTTAAATGTTTGGCTAGTAAAATCTATTGGACGATCTGGTGTAGCGGGTTATGCTTTTTTTCCGACTGATGCTGTGGGCGACTTCTACAAATCGGATGGTATTATTATTAAACATGATTACATAGGTTCAATAGGTACTTCAACAGCATATAAATCTAGAGCTTTAACGCACGAAATAGGTCACTACTTAGGATTACCACACGTATGGGGTTTCAATAATGATCCTGAAGAGGTATGTGGAGATGATGGAATTCCTGACACACCAAAAACTAAGGGGTATAGAACTTGTCCAAAACCTTCTAACTCTAATAATTCTAAAAATGCCTGTTTAGAAACAACTATTTTTGATTACACATTTGATAGTGTTACTAAAATATCAGGAAAATTTGACATTACGGTACTAAATCCAAATACTAAAGTTACGCAATACCCTGCGAAAGCAAACAACCTATCTCTTAACTCAACAACAAGCAAAGCTTTTTCCTTTAGTAATTGGCCAATAGGCGGAAAAAATAATGATACTTCATCAACAGAGCAATCAGGAAAAATTGACCCTACAAAATATTATGAAATTAAACTACTTGCTTCAAAAGGTACTCTAATGAATGCAGATGGACTTTCATTTAAACTAGGAAGAAACACTACAGGTATTAAAAATCTTATAATTAAATCTAGTATCGATACCTTTAAAAACAATCTTCCATTCACATTCACAAAAAAAATAAATCCAACTGCCAATATTGATTTTAGATATGATACAATAAAATGTAAAACTCAATTAAAAACAACTCCTTTATTAAGTAGTAATTTCACAAAAGGTGGATTTTTTACAGCAGATAAATCCGTTAGTATTGACTCCATAACTGGAGAAGTTGATTTAGTGAAAATCCAACCTGGAAAATATACTATTACTTACTCTGTTGCAAGTACTAATTTAACTCCAGCAATATTAAAAACAAATACCCTTGTAGTTATTGCTGAACAATTGTCAAAAATTAGCTACTCAAAAACAGACTTTTGTCAATCAGGATCAATAAGCCCAAATGTTCAAGGTTTTTATGGAGGTACATTCACATCTTCCGATTCCTTAAAAATAGACCCAACATCAGGAAAAATAGATTTAGCACAAAGTTCCCCTGGTTACTACAAAATTACGTATACAGTTATTGATGAGAATAAATGCGTAACTGAAAATAACACACATATTAAAGTTTCTCCTAGCAAACCAAAATCTACTGCTTTTAGCTACAAGACTTTCTGTAAAAGTCAGGATACAATTTCTCCAAATAAAACAGATTCTTTTGCACTTGGCGGAATATTTAGCGCGAATAAAAAAACATTAATTATTGACTCTTTAACAGGTAAAATAAATCTGAAAACGTCAACAGATGGTTCTTATACTGTATTCTATACTCTCAACGCAACTAATTGTAACAAAAGAACGGTAGACTCTACAATTGTAAAAGTCATTTCTGACACTATCACTACAATTAAATACGCTTCATTTAATGTTTGTGATACTGCCTCTATGGTTCCAGTAATAACAGGGATTAAGACTGGAGCTTTCAGCTCTAATAACGGACTAAGTATAAACACTAAAACTGGTATAATTAATTACAAAAATAGTATCCCAGGACTTTATGAAGTTAATTACAAAACAAAATCTACGAATGGTTGTGAAAAAATAGCTATGTCAAAAATTAATTATTCTAACAGTGCTTTTAAAGACACGTTAAATAAAATTAAATATAACGCGTATTATTTCTGTAACACAACGGACAGTTTAACGATGCCTACAATAACAGGTAATAAACAAGGGAAATTTAGTGCAGACTTGAATTTAGCAATTGATACAACAGGTAAAATAAATTTCAAAAAGAGTAAACAAGGTATCTATGAAATAACCTATACATCCAAAGGAACTAATAAATGTATTCTTGAAGCAAAAACCAAAATCAATTTTACTACTAGTCTAATAAACGATTCAATAAATAAAATAAATTATAGTAGTTACTTCTTTACAGATACTGCTCGTGTAAAACCAACAATTACTGGAGTTAAGAATGGTAAATTCTCTTCGGATAGTTTATTTCTTAATGCAAATGGTGATATAATCTTTAAAGAAAGTACTAGTAAATTTGGTGTACATACTATTTATTATAGAACTGAATCTACAGAAAAATGTAATTTACAAGCTTCTACAAGAATAAACTACATTGATACTAATAAGTTTAAACCAACTATTACATTCTCTTATCCAACTGAAAATTGTGGAAATACGAAAACAATAAATCCAACATTAGCAAAAGACTTTGTTCTTGGAGGTACTTTTACAGCGAATAATAACTTAATAATCAATAGTGCCACAGGAGAAATTGACTTAGTAAAATCAAAATTAGACTCTAGTAATTACTTAATTAAATATGTTGTTAAAATAAAATCAGGAACGAAACAAAAAGAATTTAAAGATTCAATAAATATTAGAATCTATAATCCTACTGTAAAAATGTCTTATGCTAAAGTTTTTTATAATCAAATAGATTCAGTTGCCCCAATTTTCTCAGGAGATAGATCAGGAAAATATAGCGCAGAATCTGGTTTGGAAATAAATCCAACAACAGGTATTATCAAATTAAAAAACAGTAAAACCGGAAACTATATCGTTAATTATACATTAAAAAACATATGTAATGATACAGTAATAAAGCAACCAATAACTATTTTAACTCCAGAAGTAAGAATAGCAACTAACAATGAATTAGTTTTTGTTAAAGACACAAACAATAACCTTATTGTTACGTTAGCACTTGGAACTAAATATAAAGATCTAACAAATGCAGATACGCTTATATTTAGAATTTATGGATGGAATGCAGAAAATACGAATGGAACCTTAGACATTGACTCTTTGAGAGTTTTTACACAAATTGGTGCTGTTGAGAATTTCGAAAACTTTATGGAATATTCCTATTGTTCTAAAATGTTCACGAATGATCAGGCTAAATTAATGCGCTATTATCTTGAAAGTCCATATAGTTCTAGAAATAATTTATGGTCTGAAGCAAACTTAATTGCTACTGGTGTGAGTGATGTAAACAATGTATCAAGCTGTAAACCGAATGCAAATTTCTACATGTCAGTTAAAAAGAATAATAACGTGACAACGAATATTTGTGCAGGTAACGCAGTAGTATTTCATGATATTTCAGAAAATGGTGAAGTAACTTCCAGAAAATGGTTATTTGAAAATGGAACTCCTTCTACATCTTCAGATGCAGAGCCTCAGGTTACATTCGATAAAGCAGGTGGACACAACGTTACATTAATCGTATCAAATCAACAAGGTACTGATACATTATCCATAAATAATTATGTATTCGTAACAACCAATGCATCTGAAATTGGTTACTTAACTGAAAATTTTGAAAAAGGATACTCTTGGGACTGGAAAGTAGAGGATTTTAATATAAATTCTTCTATGTTTAGTTTATCATCTAAAAACGGTAAAAACAATAGTAAATGTTTAAAATTAAATAACTATCGTGATTTATCTAAGTATCAACCTTATCAAAATGAATACTATTATTACGACCGTTTAGCTGGTACAAAACATGCAATTATAACTCCTGCCATAAATCTTACAACAACGTCAGACGTTACAATTTCATTTGATTATGCATTTGCTACTAACGCCTATAGCGATACTCTAATCACTGATGTATTGACAGTTTATACATCTAGAGATTGTGGTGAAACTTGGACACCAAAAATGAAAATTGGAGGACCAAAAACTTCCACTAATAGTATTACCATGAATACGATTGTAACTGCTGGTAATTCAAGTGGGGCAGAATTTTTACCTCAAAGTGATATTGTATGGAAAAATATTACATTTCCTTTAACAGTTGGTAGTCTTGATACTAAAACTAGAATCAAATTTGAATTTATACCTTCTAAATATGCTAATAATTTATTCATAGATAACATAAACATTAATGGTACTCTTCGCATTGAGGAAAGTCCATTAACAAAAATGGGAATTAGTGTTTATCCAAATCCTGTAAATGAAAATTCTACTATTCAAATTAGTTATGAAGCAAATAACGAAGATGTGGTATTTGAATTAGTAGATACACAAGGTAAAATGATTGCTAAAGAAATAAATACAACTAAGAACACAAGTAGTACACAAACATTCAATACTACAAAATTAAATCCTGGTTGTTACTTTATAAAAGCATCACAAGGTGAGTACTCTTCTACCTATAAAGTAGTGGTTTTATAAGTCTACTAGTAACTGAAACTAAAAAAGGGTGATTATCAATGATAATCACCCTTTTTTAGTTTCAGTTAATTTGATCTTACTTTTCTAAAACTAATTTAATATTGGGTTTAGAGTAATGTTCAGATTTCATTATTTTTCCATCTTCTCGGAAAATAGGACTTCCATTCTCATCCAATTTACTCATATTAGAACGTTGAATTTCTTCAAACACCTCTTCTATCTTATGTTGTAAGCCATGCTTTAAAATTGTTCCACACAAAATATATAGTTGATCTCCTAATGCATCCGCTATTTCAACAATATCCTTATTTTTAGCTGCCTCCAAATACTCTTCATTTTCTTCTTTCATAAGATTGTATCGTAACATAATCTCCTTTTCTGAAAGCATTGTTGTAGGCTTGTAATGATTTACTATCCCAAATGCATCATGGAATTCCTCTACATGTTTGATTATATTTTTCATATAGTTTTTGATTTAAACTTCGCGTAAAAATAAATATTCAGATAAAGCAATAAGAGTTTTTTTATTTTCAGTAGAAACAGAAATATCATTTAGTGCACTTAATGCCTTATCCTGATAAATGGACATTTGTTCACGTGCAAAGGATAATACCCCCAAAGAATCAAACATAGATTTAGCAGTATCTATTTTTACTTTATTATCTTGTATTAGCAACATTTCCTCCACCTTTGATTCAGGGTTAATTTGGGCTAGTTCTAATGCCTTTAATAATAATAGTGTTTTTTTGTTTGCAATAATATCCCCCCCTATTTGTTTTCCGAATTTTTCGGGATCACCATATAAATCCAAAATATCATCCTGAATCTGAAACGCAATTCCTAAATTTTGACCAAACGCATAAATTAATTCTCGATCTTTTTTTGGTGCATCGGAAACTATTGCACCAAAAGCTAAAGCACATCCTAATAAGACAGATGTTTTAAGTCGAATCATTTCAATATATGCTTCAATAGTCACCTGATCACAAGTTTCAAAATCCATATCCATCTGTTGTCCTTCACAAACTTCAACTGCTGTACGATTAAATAGGTCTAATAGTGCAGGAATATGTCTTGCATCTTGTTTCGCTAATGCTTGATATGCTTTAATTAATAAAACATCACCTGAAAGAATTGCTATATCATCATTCCATTTTAAATGGACGGTTTGTTTACCACGACGTAAAGGAGCCTTATCCATAATATCATCATGTATTAATGAAAAATTATGAAATAATTCAATAGCCAAAGAAGCTTGTAAGGCATTTTCTTTTGGCAAGCCAAACATTTCAGAAGCAATCAAAGTCAGTAAAGGTCTTATTCGCTTCCCTCCTATTTCTATGAAATATTTTAAAGGTTCGTAAAGATTTTCAGGAGAATTTGGAAACGAATAGTTTCCTATCTCATTTTCAAAATAAACGGTATATAAAGATATCGATTGCATTAAGATACTAATGTCATTAGGTAAGTACCGTAACCACTCTTAACTAGCGGCTTTGCAATATCAATTAATTGCTCTTTTGAGATAAATCCATTTCTATATGCTATTTCTTCAATACATCCGATTTTTAACGCTTGACGTTCTTCTATTACCTGAACAAATTGGCCTGCTTGCATTAGAGAAGGAAATGTTCCTGTATCTAACCAAGCTGTACCTCTACTTAACATGGAAACCTTAAGTTTTTTACGTCTTAAATATTCTGAATTCACATCTGTAATTTCATACTCACCACGAGCAGAAGGCTTCAGATTTTTAGCTATTTCAATTACGGAATTATCGTAAAAATAAAGACCTGGTACAGCATAATTGGATCGAGGGTTAGCAGGTTTCTCTTCTATAGATAGTGCATTCATTTGCGCATCAAATTCAACAACCCCGTAACGCTCCGGATCACTAACATGATATGCATATACAATACCTCCATCAGGATTCAAATTTTCTTTTAATAGTTCATGCATACCTGCACCATAGAAAATATTATCTCCTAAAATTAAAGCAACACTATCTAAACCTATAAATTCTTCTCCAATCACGAATGCTTGTGCTAAACCATTCGGTTCAGGTTGTTCTGCATAAACAAATGTGCAACCTAGCCTACTTCCGTCACCTAATAATCGTTTAAAATGGGGTAAATCATGTGGGGTAGAAATAATTAAAATTTCTTTTATTCCTGCTCCCATCAATACTGATAAGGGATAATAAATCATTGGCTTATCATAAATTGGCATTAACTGCTTACTGATTGCCAATGTTAACGGATGTAATCTTGTACCAGAACCTCCGGCTAAAATGATTCCTTTCATATTTTCTATCTAGTTTATCGTATTTTTATTAGAATAAGCAACTAAAATATTAAAAAAAAATGATAACCACGTTGATTATGGATATTGATTTAAAATTCCTGTGTCAAAAGGTGTCCAAAAACACGCTTTTTTATTCGAATGTTTTAATGCTCCATTCGTCCATGTATTGCATGTACTAAAAAAATGGTAACTTCCATTCGCCTCATAAAAAGCATCATTTTTTCCATAAACAGCATTGGTTGGAATAAAAATAGAACTACCTTTTTTTGTGCTAATTGTTCTATTAATATAACGAACTAATAAATCGTATTCGTGCTGTGTCATCGAAATCTTTTTACATGTTCTTGAGACTTCAATCGTATCGAGATATGTTGTATGTAATGCAGAAGTACTCAAACCAAACATAGCTTTACATGCAGTAGAAAAGGTTAAATCACCCCATGTTGGTGTATTCAAATAAAATCCTTTATCTCCCCAACCCAACGCTAACAATGTGGAAGTCGAATCTTGACCTTTCGTATTTTTAAATGGAAAAATAGTGGACCAATCCATATTTTTCCATTTAACCGGAACAACTAAATCTGTATGTACTCCATTCGATTTAACATAAATAGAAACAATACCTGATTTAGTAGTGGATTCATTCACCTGAATATGCGAACAAATAAATGCTGTTGCTAAATAAAAAAGTATGAATAGCAGAAAACTAGCAAAAAATATTACTAAAATTCGAAAACCATATTTCATATATCATTAATACTTATCAAAGAAATGTTTTTCAACATCAAAAGTAGATTTAACTCCTACTAAATGGTATTCTTCCT
>CANHRS010000055.1 GCA_947463445.1 Flavobacteriia bacterium
GGTTATGACCTATAGTGTAAAAATACACCGCGTAGCAGCACCGTAGGTAATTTTGAAAGCAAATCACAACGCTTCCGACCACAATCCATTTAATTTCAGGTTATGACCTATAGTGTAAAAATACACCGCGTAGCAGCACCGTAGGTAATTTTGAAAGCAAATCACAACTAAATTTCGACTTATTTTACTGGATTACCAATGCGTCATTTTGTATATTTATTAGTATAATATCTTTATACATCACAATTATGACACCTCAAAACATTACATTACTTAAGGAAGATATCATTGCTTTATTGCACTCGAATAAAGACCTTTCGTTATTAAAAAAAATCAAATCGCTGTTAAGTTTTGAAAGCGAAGTCAGCGAAACAGAAGTTCCATACATCACCATGACAGAGGAGGAGATAGTAAAGCAAGCAAAACTAGCCGAGGAAGAAATCAAACAAGGAAAAACAATTTCACAAGATCAGCTTTTTAGAGACGCTCAAAACTGGTAGAATGTTTATCAACATCCTCTAATACATTGAAATAAAACATAAAAAAATCCCCTCCCCCCTTTCACAATCTCACCTTTTTCACTAACTTAAATTAGATAATAACTAAATTATCTATCAAATTTTACTATTAGCCCGTTTCCTTAAGTTTTTCAAGTAAATAATAGGTGATAAAATCGTGTTGTTTATCATTTATAGGATAGAGGAGATTGTTCATTATTTGTAGCATTAAAAACTACTATATTACCACTTAGATTATACTCGGTTTTATCAACCGAAACAACATTGAAAGCTCACACTGATTAACGTAGAATCATAACAGAACTCTTCTAGCAAATAAAATATTGAATTTTTCTATATTTTTTGTGTATAACATATCATTATTTGCAAAATTTGATTTTGGGAATTTAAGTGTGTCAAATTTTATAAAAAGCACATTCGTTTTATCTGCTATTTGTTTAATTTTTTGCAGAATTTCATTTCGATTAGGAAGTTCATTTTTCCTCGAATAAAATGGTGATTCAAATAAAATAACCTTTGTGCCATGTTTTTTTGCTAAAAAAATCAATTTGATTAAATATTTTTCTTGTAAGTTATCCCATTTAAATCGATAGCCATTTGGATATAAGGACCGGTATTTATGCAATTCTTCGAAATTTAAATAACCATTATGAACAATTCTTTTTTTACTATTCGCAAAATAATGCATTGCTCCTTGTAATGCACTATAATGTAAAGGTGAATTGTAATATCTATACTTAGCAAATGGAATAAATGACCATCTATAGTAATTTAAATCAGAAATTTTTATCGTTTTCCTTACCTCATTGTCATGCATCAGGTATGCAAAGCGATAAGAAGAGAATTTATTAAAGGATGGATCAAATGATTCTGGAGTCGTGTAGATAAAAAGTCTTTTAGGTGCTTTATTCGATTTTAAATAAACATAAAAAGACAAATAGTTTTCTGTTAAATTAGCATGTGTTTCCGCTAAATTATATGTTTTATGCTTTGTTATTTTTTCTAGAATAGAAGGATTAATTAATTTGTTAGGAACACAATTTCCTAAAATTAAAAAATCTGCATTAATTTTTTTTTTTTGAATATACACTTGTTTTAAATATACATTTTCATTTAAAAAAAATCCATAAATTTTGTCACTAGCAAGTAATACGATATAAACAAAAATTAATGCAAAGAATATTTTGGTATAAAGCTTCATTAAAATTGCGTATAAATAAAGTTTTTACTTTTATCAAAAACACCAAAAAAGATAATGGTTAATAAGATAAGTGTTAAATGGATCACGTTCATTTTTTTTGCGTTAAAAATACGCTGTAATCGATCTTCAAACAATAAAACTAGACTAATTAAGAATAAAGAGACATATAGATTAAAAACATTTTCCTGTTCGCCCCCCATCGCGATATATTGTGTAAAATCAAATAATAAATTATTCGAAAAAAAATGTTGACTAAAAATGCATTTAACTTTTGAAAATGCTTGTTCGATAGAAATTGACCGGAAAAATATAAAACTGATACTTACTAAATTGAAAGTGAAAAAGATTGAAAAAATAGAGAAAATGCGATTCTTAAATCGATTGGTAGGTTTCTGAATAAATAAACCAACAATTAGATATACTGAATGTAATAAAGCATAAATGATAAATGTCAGATAAACACCATGCCAAAGCCCAGAAACTAGAAAGGTTATTACAATTGCGATAATTGTACCCCAATATTTCTTTTTTCTATATTTATATGAAATTGGATAAAATATATAATTTGTAAGCCAGTTGGATAAAGAAATATGCCATCTTCGCCAAAATTCAGAAATAGATTTAGCGCGTAAAGACAGTTTGAAATTTTCGGATAAATCAATACCAAAAAGTTTAGCGGTGCCTATCGCAATATCTGAATATCCAGAAAAATCAAAATAAAGCTGAATGGTAAAAAGATATGCTAAAACTAAGTTTGTTAGTCCTAAGGTTGGGTTTTTTAATTCGAAATTGAAAGCAATAACTGGAGCAATGCGTTCTGCGATTACAATTTTTTTAAATAAACCCCAAGCTATTCGATTTATACCTTGTTGAATAAGATAAGTGTTGTTTTTTTCTATGTAAGTGATTTTAAAGGTTTGAATTATTGTTATAGGACCTGCAATAAATTTGGAGAAAAATGACGAAAAAAGTGTGAAATCTAGAAAACTTAATCTTTTAACTCTACCATAGTAGACATCTATTAAATAGGAAATGTTTTGTAAACTATAAAAGGAAATTCCTAGGAAGAATATTAATTTATTCGTGTTGAAAGAGCTTGTGTTGTTAAACTTAATTTCAATATATTTTAAACTAAATATAAAAGCAATGATAAATACAATACCTAGTTTGAACATACGTTTTCTTATAGATGCAGATTCTGTTGTACTTATTTTTTTTACGGTAAAATGAATTAATACATGCTGAAATAGAAAAAAAACGAGAGATTCAATCGAATAGGTACCAATAAAAATAAAACTCGAAAAAATCAACAAATAAGGTTTGGCGTTTAGAGGTAAAAACCTATAAAAAAGAAAAGTTAGAGTTATAAAACCGAGATAATTGATCGAAGTTAAATCCATTAAACTTGTTTATGGATGATTATTTGAATTAATTCACCCACATTTTTGATGGTCAAAATTTCATCTAACGAAAATGTGAGATTAAACTCATGCTCGATTACTGATATAAGTTCTAAGTGTATCAATGAATCCCATTTATCAATATCTTGAGCAGTAGTTTGATTCGATAAAACAATCTCATTATCTCTAAAAAACAACCTAAATATTCCCTGTAGTTTATTAATTATTTGAAATTCCATACGTAAAATTATATATTCAAATTGATTTATTCGAAAAATAAAATTGATTCAATTGGTTATAATCTATTTTTTGATTTGAATTTAAGGGTAAAGATTGGATTGGTTGGATTACTTTTGGTATCATAAAATCAGGTAATTCATTTCTTAGAAATGCTATTATTTCTTCTATTTCGCTATTATTTAATTTGTCTGTCTCAATAAATAGAATTAATTCATCTAATTGTTTCAAGTTTTTAAAAGTAGAAACACAAAAAGTATTAGTTATTTTTTTTCGAAGAATTGCTTCTATTTCATTTATTTCTATACGATGCGAATTAATTTTTATTTGGCGATCTTTACGAGAATAAAAAATTAAATTCCCTAATTCATTTACATGAACTAAGTCACCAGTTTTGTAATAAAGCTGTTTATTTTCGAGTTGAATAAAAGCATCTTTATTGGTAGATTTAAAGTAATTTTGAATCACTTGATCACCATATAAACATAGCTCACCTAATTGATAAGGTGGAATAATTTTGTCATTTGCATCGATAATTTCAAACCGTAATGAAGGAAAAAGTTTTCCAATAGGAACAATATCATTTTCGCTTTCATTTTCGCTTTTATTCAATTCCCATCTATAGTAAGAGCACATTACAGTCGCTTCTGTTGGGCCATAAAAATTAATTATTTCAGCATTTGGAATAGCACTACTCCATCTCGATGTTAAAGAATGTACTAACTTATCCCCAATAAAAAAACTATATTTTAATTTTGGCAAATGGAGTTCTTCCAAATATTTTTCAATATGATTTATAAGGGTCGGTACGAAAATGGAGACTGTAATAGAATGTTCTTTTATCATTCTAATTATTTCTAAAAATCTCATGCTATTTTGGGGAACTACATAGCAGCAAGCGCCTATATTTAAAGGCATAAAAAAAGAAAAAACAGAAACATCAAATGTTAATTCAAACACTTGTATAAATCGATCCTTATCCGTGAAATAAAATTGATCTTTTAAATTAAAAAAATTAAAAAATGATTCAATCTGTTCATTTTTTATAGCAACTCCTTTAGGTTTACCTGTTGAACCAGAGGTATAAAGTAAATAAGCATATTCTTGATATAAGAATCGCTCTAAATTTTTTGGTTGAATCGGACTTCCTTCATAACTGGAATTAACAGCAATGGATTTATGTATTTTTAGTTGCGTTGGTATTTCTTTTTGACCTGCATAAAGAATTGTTTTAACATCCGAATTTAATAGTATTTCAGCATTGTAATGGACTGGATTTTTAGAGTTTACAGGAAGATAACAAGCTCCATAAATAGTAACCGCTAGTATCGCTACATAGGTCTCAACATCGTCACTACAATAAATAGCAATTTTTTCATCCGTTATATTTTCGTTTTTTAAACTTAAAATTACAATATGAGTTAATTGTAGTAATTCAGAATAGGTATAATATTTTTCATTTATAAAAAGTGCATTATTCGAAGGAAAAAGTGTGCAATTTTGAATAAAACGATCTGAAAGTCTAAACATTATCTCATCTATTATTTGATCATTTATGAAAATTAATAAAAACAACCGAATCACGAAAATTAAGTAGCGTATTTATTTGAAATTAATAATCCCTAAGTTGATGAAACGACCTGTAAAAACAAATTTATTAATCGATTCGAACTTTCAAAAAAATAAATTCTTGCTAGGGAAAATTAAAAATAGAAAGCAATTTTTATTTCACAATCTAAACTTTTTCACTAACTTAAATTAGATAATAACTAAATTATCTATCAAAATGCTAGTAAAAACGTACGGTAGCGCTGTTTTCGGATTGGAAGCAACAACCATCACCATCGAAGTAAATGTATGTACAGGTGTAAATTTTATTTTAGTCGGTTTGCCCGACAGTGCAGTAAAAGAAAGTCAACAACGTGTCAAGGCTGCTATCAAAAACATTGGTTTTAAATTTCCAGGAAAAGAAATAACCGTCAACATGGCTCCGGCCGACATTCGTAAAGAAGGATCGACCTTCGATGTTCCAATTGCGTTGGGAATATTAGCAGCAAGTGAACAATTGAATACCACCAAACTGGAACAATTTATCATTTTAGGAGAATTATCCCTAGATGGACATATCCAAGCAATGAAAGGTATTTTACCAATTGCGATTCAAGCGAAGAAAGATGGCTACAAAGGAATTATTGTGCCGAAAGAAAATGCAGAAGAAGCGGCCATTGTGCATGAACTAGAAGTGTATGGCGTAGAAACATTAAACGAAGTCATTGATTTTTTAAATGACACAAAAAAACTTACACCAACAGAATTCAATATCGAAGCCGAATTTGAGAAAAAATTAGAAGAATTATCGGTCGATTTCTCCGACGTGAAGGGCCAATTGAACATCAAACGATCGTTTGAAATTGCGGCTGCTGGTGGACATAATGCAATCCTCATAGGTCCTCCTGGCGCTGGAAAGTCGATGTTAGCCAAACGATTACCAACCATACTGCCACCAATGAGTATGGAAGAAGCATTGGAAACCACCAAAATTCATAGTGTTGCTGGAAAAATGGGGAAGAAAATTGGATTGGTCACAGAACGTCCATTCCGAAAACCGCACCACACAATTTCCAATGTTGCACTCGTCGGAGGCGGAGGATACCCACAACCTGGCGAAATTTCCTTGGCGCATAATGGTGTTCTATTCTTAGATGAATTACCGGAATATCAACGCACCGTACTGGAAGTTATGCGTCAACCACTCGAAGACCGAAGCGTATCTATTTCGCGTGCAAAATTTACAGTAGATTATCCCGCAAGTTTTATGCTAATCGCAGCAATGAACCCCTGCCCTTGCGGCTTTTTTAACCATCCGGAAAAGAAATGTGTCTGTGGAAATGGCGTGGTACAAAAATACCTGAATCGCATTTCCGGACCACTCTTAGACCGTATCGACCTGCATGTAGAAGTAACCCCGATATCCTACGAAGAACTAACGGTAAAAACAGCACAGGAAGGCAGTAAAGCAATTCGTGAACGCGTTATGGAAGCGCGCTTAATTCAAAAAATACGTTTTGAGAAAAGCGAAGGTGTACATTGTAATGCGCAAATGACCACGAGAGATTTAGAAAATTTCTGTAAGTTAGAACCTACAGTGAATGAAATTCTGAAGAATGCAATGGATAGACTGGGGCTTTCAGCGCGTGCTTATGACCGAATACTTAAAGTGGCACGAACGATTGCAGACTTAGACAAACTCGAAACAATTAATGCAAGCCATATTTCGGAGGCAATACAATTTAGAAGTTTAGATAGAAACGGATGGGGTAGTTAAGGATTCTAAATTATATTCTAACTTTACGTACAATTAACTAAACTATTTTTATGATCCACCTACGTAACTACTTTTTGTTACTTTTTATATTATCAACTAGTAATTTTATTTTTGGACAATCCGAAAACACGAACCATGGATATGAATATAACCAAGAGGATTGTGCTGTAAAACTTACTGAAAAAGAGGAAGTCATAAAAAAACAACGCAATGAAATAGAAAAGTTACATCAAAAAATCGAACTTCTAGAAACGAAATTGGGAATTAAACCGAAAAACAAAGAAACTAAACCCCAAATTGGAAAAGCACCAAAACCTGTAATACCAAAACCTATACTAACTACTGTTACCATCGGTTCTCAAACGTGGACAAATACGAATCTAAATATACATACCTTTAGAAACGGTGATTCCATTACGCATGCTCAGTCAATCGAGGAGTGGATGGAACTTGGTAAACAAAAAATTCCAGCTTGGTGTTGGCATGAAAATGACCCGAAAACAGATAGTAAAATTGGAAAACTCTATAACTGGTATGCTGTAAACGATCCTAGAGGTCTTGCACCAGAAGGGTATCATATTCCAGATGAAAAAGATTGGAATACGCTAATTCAATATCTGGGCGGGGAATTAGATGCCGCTCCAAAAATGCGTATAGGCAAAGAATGGGGAGACTCGATTTCGAACCAAGATGACAAATCGAATTTTGCGGCAATTCCCGCTGGATGGATTATAGCGAAACCAGAAGTTACAACTTTTAGTACAGAAGGAGCTTATTGGTGGTGTGCAACTCAACTTTCTTTAAAATTTGCTTGGACTAGGTTCTTGGTTTTTAACTCTAGAGAAGTCAAAAGCTTCTGTTTCCCTAAAGCAAGTGGATTAGCAGTTCGTTGTGTTAAAGATTAGGAAAACAAAAAGAAATGATCTCTTCTTTGGTAATTGCATCTGTTTTTACTTCTTTAATCTCTTTCGTCAAGGGATTAACCAAAACTAAATTATCTGCAACTTCCAACGTAATACCTATATCGTGGGAACTGAAAATAGTACACAACTGATTCTCCACCGTGCATTTTTTTAAGATTTTTAAAATCTTCCACTTATTCTCGTAATCTAAAAAAGCAGTAGGTTCGTCGAGCAAGACAACTCCTGTTTGTTGCACTAAAACTTGCGCAATAGCAATTAATTGCTTTTCTCCATCGCTTAATTGACTCGTAAATTTTGCTTCTAAATGGGTAATTTGAAGTAGGTCAATGACTGAACGAACCAATGCTGCATCTTGTTCATTGGTAGTCCCAAACACATTCGTATACGGTACTCTGCCTAAAAGTAAATAGGCATAAACGGTTAGATTTTCGATAATTGGAAAAGAAGTACGAACCAATGCAATCTTTTTCGCAAGTTCTTTTTTTCGTAGTGTTTCCAAACTATTTCCCTGCACCAAAATTTCTCCAGAAACTAGGGGAATTACTCCTACTAAGGTCTGTAAAAAAGTAGATTTACCAATCCCATTACGACCAATGAGTCCATACAATTTACCTTGCTCTAACTGTAACGATGGTATATGTAATAACGCTTTAGTATGACCTATTTCAACCGAATTAATTTGTAGCATGCAGACGATTTTTTATTAGGATCCAAATAACAACGGGTGCACCAAAAAGCGAGGTAATACTATTTAAAGGAAGTGTAATTACTGCTTCTAATTGTAAAAGTAATATATCACACACAAGTAATACCAACGCACCAAACAAAGCAGAAGCGCTAATTAGATGCCAATGATTGGATGTTTTATACCGCATTTTAACCATATTCGGTACTGCCAAACCAATAAACGCAATTGGACCACAATACGCAGTGATGAGTCCGGTAAATATTGCAACACATAGAATTACCAAAATCTTAACTCTTCCAACAGAAATCCCTAATTGTGCGGCGCGCTCCTCCCCCAGTACATACGTATTTAAAGGTTTAATTAAAAAGAGCAACAAACCTAAAGCACCTAAAAAACATAAGAAAATCGCAGGTAGTTGATCAAAACTAACTTGTTGTAAAGAACCAAAGCCCCAAATAGTAAAAGCCTTTAATGCATTAACATCCGACATAGATTCAATGACTTGAATTATAGCATTGGTAAAGCTTCCCAGCATAATTCCTATGATTAATAATGAAACATTACTACGAACAAAACGCGAAAAGATTAATAAAAATAAACTATAGATAAATGCACCAAAAATAGCAGCACTAATGATACCAAAAGAACTAGAAAACAAGGTAAAACCCGTCATAATTGCTAGCGCAACAAACAAACTTGAACCTGCACTAATACCTAAAATCGATGGTCCTGCAAGTGGATTGTTAAAAAAAGTTTGCATCAACAAACCTGCAATCGATAAACCTGCACCTGCCAACAGCGCAATACTTGTGCGCGGTAAACGTAATTCACGAAAAACAATTTGTGTCGGATTGGTTGTATCCAAGGCAAAAATGGAGTTCCAAGCATCGGTAAACGAAACGGAAACCTCCCCCATTTGCACATGTACAATGGATAAAATAAGCAAAAGCAAAATTAATGCTACTGTATTTCGAACAACTATACCGCCCTTCATGCTGGAAGTTTTCTGTAAAAATAGAGTTTTTTCGCGGAAGCCTCTCCTTTGTTTATTGCTATAAAATCGGATAGTACATGTTGTGGTTCACTAGCACTATTTTCCCAATAATAATTAGCACGATGGGAATAACAATAGACTTCCTTGTTGCTATACGCATCCAAAAACCGATATTTAGGATTCAAACGCGCAAGCGCTTGTAGCGAAGAAACACCAGGATCGATCCACACAGAAGCATTTTTATGAACGTTTAAACAATGTTCCAAAGAAAAAGAAACACTTCCAGTTCCTTTTGATTTTTTTTCTTGATAATCGAATTGCGCATCCTGAAAAATATGTGCTGCATAACTATTTCCAGCAGGCATATACCATAAATCGCCAATCAAACAACCGGCAATCAGCGAACGTTTTTTTGGCTGTTTAACAGCTTGTTTTTTTAACGCGTTGTATTCCTTGGTGACTTTCGCAAAATACCGATTTGCCATTTTTTCTTTCCCAGTCAAGACACCATATAATTTTATCCATTCGGCCTTACCTAGCGGGTCGTTCTCTCGCCAATCATAATTTGGCAAACAAACAACACCCAATTTTTTCAATTTGTCTTCCACCATTGGATACGAACCAAACCCATCAAAAACAAGGACATTAGCACCAGTTTTTACTACTTTTTCGGGATTCAACTGTGCTATATTTTCAAATTCACCCACCCGATTTGCAGCAATATTGCGCAATAAGGTAGGATTCCACACATATTTTCGATGGGTAATTCCTTTAACCGTTGCAATTGCATCTAATTTATGTAACATCCCAATCGGAGTAGCTGAAAGCGCTACTACCCCTTTCACAGGTACGGAAATCACTTGAATATCTCTCGTTAAACGTGGTGATTGCCCTTTCGAAATTAACGCATACGTGCGTTCCACCGTTCCTTTCTCCGGATCCAATATTTGTAATTCGAGGTAATTGGATTTTGGACGTAGAGTAAAGTTTTTGGCAAAGCGAATTTCACTCTTTGTTGCTATTCGTGAACCATTGCCTTTTTGCTTATAAGCACAAAAATTAAAAACAAAAAAACAGAGTAATAGAACAATATAGGTTTTCATGAAATTAAAAATTGGTATGGTTTATTTGTTAAAGTTACTAATATCAACCTTGGTAAAATAATAACAATGAAAATTCAATTACTAGAAGATGATTCAGTTCTATCTAAAGAAATCGCCACTTTCTGCTTAAATAATGTAATTACGTGTGATTATGTTCATGATGGAGAAGAATTTCGAAGAAAAATAGGTTAAAAAAACAAAGTTAATAACTGATTGTTAGGTCAAATCGATTGCTATACAATTAGTAGTAGATTTGTAAAAGCGATATTTAATCGTTAAAACAACATCAAACAAATTGGAATTAAATACGATGATGATTTATACACGTTTGAAAAATAAAATAAGAAACCTTTTAATTTTCTTTCATCAAAGTATTTTATTCATCAAATCAAAATTGTCGCATCGCCAATTTATTTTTATTGCTAGTATTTTAGTCGGTATTTCTGCAGGATTTGCTGCTGTCATTCTAAAACAATTATTACATTATATCTTCTTGATAATCAATGATAATAGCATTATACATTCCTACATCTATTACGCCATTCTTCCGATTACAGGTATCCTACTTTCTATCATCATCACAAATTACCTTTTTAGAAAGAAGAAAATGTTTAAAGGGCTTACGGGTCTACTCACCATTATACACAAACGATCTTCCATAGTACCTCGTATTCATATGTACTCCCAAATCATTACCAGTTCGCTTACCGTTGGTTTTGGTGGGTCCGCAGGAGTAGAAGCTCCAATTGTAATCACGGGAGCAGCATTTGGGTCCAACTTTGCGCGCACATACAAACTCACCCAAAAAGACCGAACATTATTGCTCGCGTGTGGTGTTGCTGCCGGTATCGGAGGTGCCTTCAATGCCCCAATCGCTGGTGTACTTTTCTCTTTAGAAGTACTAACCTTAGACGTTACTATTTCGGCTTTTATTCCGCTAATTATTGCTGCTGCGAGTGGCACCCTAATATCCAAAATATTTCTTGGTCAAGATGTCCTTTTGTCTTTCCATTCCACACAAGCATTTAACTACAAAAACCTACCATTGTATATTATACTCGGAATTTTAGCTGGTCTACTTTCTGTTTATCATACGCGTATTTTCCATTGGGTAGAACAAAAAATGCAAATCTTAAAATTTAAAAAACTGCAAAAAGGATTAATTGGTGGATCGCTATTAGCACTATTGATTTTTCTATTTCCATCCCTTTATGGAGAAGGATATGAAAGCATCAAATGGCTAGCTGGCGGAAATGAAATTAAACTATTAAATAACAGCATATTAAAACCATACTTTTTGAATGAATGGTCATTGGTAATTTTTCTCTTATTTTTAATTTTCTTAAAACCAATTGCCACTGGACTAACACTTGGAAGTGGTGGAAATGGCGGAAATTTTGCCCCTTCGCTATTTATGGGCGCATACCTTGGCTTTGTAATTTCGCACCTAACCAACCTTATTTTTGACCTTGACATTCCGGAGGGAAATTTTACACTCGTTGGTATGGCTGGGATATTAAGTGGACTTTACCATGCACCATTAACCGCTATATTCTTAATTGCTGAAATTACGGGAGGCTATGAATTAATGATCCCACTTATGATCGTATCTTCCATAAGTTTTGCCATCTCAAAATATTTTGAACCTTATTCGATGGACACAAAAAAAATTGCAGAAGCAGGAGAAATAATTAGTTCAAACAAAGACGAACAAGTGTTATCCAGTATCGACATCAATTCGTTAATTGAAACAAATTACCATAAAATTCTTCCTACACAAACCCTTGGCGAAATTGTTATGTTAATGAAAAATTCAAGCAAAAACATATTCCCTGTTGTCACTTCGACGAATGAATTTCTTGGCGTTATATTAATTGAAAATATAAAAGATGTAATGTTTGAAACCTCCATGTACACAAAAATTACGGCAAGTGAATTAATGACAATTCCAAAACATATTGTCTCCAAAGATCAAAATTTGGAAACCATACTTAAATTTATGGAAGTAAATGATTATTGGTTTGTTCCGGTTGTATTTGAAAATGAATTCAAAGGATTTATATCTAAAAATAAAATTTTGACAAATTACAGAATGCGTCTAAGAAATGAAATTTTAGAATAATACCTATCGAAAAGGCATTGACATCTAAATTACACTAACTATTATTAGACGTATTTCGTTTTAAGACGCTTCAAATTACCGTATCTTTGTACTATCATCTATTTGATTACATTATGAAATTTGAAGATTACCGCATATCCCCAACTATAAAACGTCAATTGGAAGAGTTGGGTTATCACAGACCTACCGACATCCAATTTAAAGCAATCGATCCTATCCTTCGCGGAGAAGATGTATTAGCGATTGCCCAAACAGGAACTGGGAAAACTGCTGCATTTGTAATTCCGATTATCGAATTATTAAATACCCGCTTTGAAAAACATAAAAAAACACCTGGAATTACCTGTTTAGTGCTCGCTCCTACCCGTGAATTAGCATTACAAATTACAGGAGTTTTCCAAAAAATCGGAAAAGGATCCAAAGTAGTTTCTGCGTGTATTTTTGGTGGTGTAGAACAAGACCCACAAATTGCAAAACTAAATGACGGTGTAGATGTATTGGTTGCTACTCCAGGCAGAATGTTTGACCTTGTTTCGCAAGGACACCTAAAAATAGACAATGTAAAAATCCTATGTATCGATGAAGCGGATTTGATGTTGGCTTTAGGATTTATTAAAGATATTACCGATTTATTAAAACACATACCAGCGAAAAGACAAACACTTTTCTTTTCGGCAACCATTACCAAAAAAATTAAAGAACTTGCATACTCAGTAGTTCGAAACGCAATACGTATTCAAATTTCTCCTAAAAATCCAGTCGCAAAAAATATTACACACGCGGTGGTTTTTGTGGAAATGGACGACAAACGTTTCTTCTTAGAAAACACCTTGAAAGAATACGAAGGTTCTAAATTTGTGGTTTTTGTGCGTACGAAAGTCCGCGCAGAACGTGTAGTTGCAGCGATGGAACGCGTCATGGTAAAATCAGAATTCCTGCATGGTGGTTTAGACCAAAAAGAACGTTTTGCAGTTTTAGACCGTTTTAGAAGTGGCGAAAACATGGTGTTGATTACAACCGATGTAGCCGCGCGTGGTATTGATATTCCAGATGTTGACTATGTCATTAATTATGACTTACCAGAAGATCCTGAAAATTATGTACACCGCGTTGGTAGAACAGGTCGTGGAAATAAAAAAGGGCAAGCACTTGCTTTTTGCAGTAAAGAAGAAAAACCTTTTCTAGCAGAAATTGAAGAATACACAGGAGAAGCCATCGAACATTACGAATTAGAGAACGGAGAATACCAAGATATCTTGAAAGATTCGGAAGATGGTAACTACAACTGGCAGAAATTGATCAAAGACGCGAATAAAGAAGACGGAAAAGAAGAAGAATGGTAAGGTAATTATGGATTATGATTTATGGATTAAAGTTTTATATTAAAAAAATGAACAAACGATTACTCCTTATTTGCGTTTTGTTTGTAACCACCATTTTGAATGTTTAGAATCAATTATTACATCCTTGAAATTAATACTAAACCTCGAATGAAACTAACACTAAAACACTGCGTATCCTTTTTATTGGTTTTTTTCCTAATTACTTCTTGTGGAATTATAAACCAAAAAAACACACCGAACACTCTTGAAATTGAATTCTACAGTAAAGGAGCTGGAATCGATTTCAAAGCAAAAAAATTACTGGAAGAATTTATCGTAAACTACACAGAATCAAACAAAGTTACTATCCCATACACCACCAAAAAATATGGAAGAGAAGGGGAAACTACCTATTTGATAGACACTTCCAAACTTACCAAGAAAGAATTTAAAAATTTTCAAGAAGCAATTAAAGAACAATTGAAAAACGTTACAAACTACCGCCTCCAGTAAAGACGCAATGCTTTGCGTCTCAAACGCCTTGACTCTCCTATACTTCGCGTATAACTACCACTCCGTACGTATCAAATCCGTAGTGGCAATTACCTGCTCTAAAGCACTATACAAAACATCTAAATCTGCCTGAGAAGTAAAACCTTGCACCGAATATCGTAAAAAATAATTACCATTTTGCTCTGTTACAGGAATCTCTATTTTATAGTCTGCATATAAAACATGCTTTAGTTGTATCGGATTACTGGTTCGTATAGGAATACTGAATAACTGTCCATAAAACGCTTGAGTTAACGGAGCTAAAGGTTGCGAACCAAGTAAGTCGCAAAATTTTTGTGCATTTCTTAATAACAATTCGTTACAGGATATTGCCACTTGCGACCAATGATTATCCTGTATAAATTGTATCGCTTTAGGTATTGTCAAAAAAGCGGAAAAATCACGAGTACCAGTCATCTGATGGTGATCCAAAAACAGAGAATCCGAAGGCGAAATACTTTTATACCCCCAACTGACAGACAAAGGTTTTAATAAAGATTGTACTGATTTTCGAGCCATCAAAAATGAACTACCCTTTGGTGTCATCATCCATTTATGGCAAGCACCTGTATAAAAATCGGTAGCTAATTCTTCTAAATCTAAGGATATGTGTCCTGGAACATGCGCCCCGTCAATAAAAGTCAAAATCCCTTTTTCTTTTGCAATTGTACAAATTTCTTTGACAGGCAGAATCAAACCGGTAGCACTAGTAATTTGACTAATAAAAATCAGCTTCGTTCTTGCAGTAATTCCTTGCGAAAATTCTTCCACAAACTTTTCTTTAGATACTAAAGGTAGTGTTATCGGTTGCTGGATATACGTAGCTCCTTTTTCAGAACATACAAAATCCCACGCGCGATCCGAAGCACCATATTCTAAATTTGTCGTTAACACCTCATCCCCTGCTTGTAAATCTAAACTTTTTGCAACGGTATTAACCGCATACGTTGGATTTACTACGAATACTAATTCATCGGGTAAGCAGTTAATGTAACTAGATAAGGATTCTCTAGCTTTTTGCAGGTATACCAAGCTCTTATTAACAATAAACTGTACAGGTTCCGACTCTAATTCCAACTGCCATTTCTGATAATCTTCAAAAATTGGTCGCGGACAAGCACCAAAAGACCCGAAATTCAAAAAAACAATCTCAGGATTCAATAAAAACAAAGGTTTTATGGAAGAAGGATTATGGTTCATAATACACGGATTAGAGTGTGTGAAATTAGGCATTTGAAAATTAATAGATCAAAAAACATACTTCCCAATACATGACGTATAATTTAATATATAATTATAAATTCTACTGAACACGTTAGATAGCATGAAACCTAAATGCTTAAATGTATTTGTTTTATGAAACTTAACTGTAAAAACAATAAAGCTTTAGCTTTCATTATGGTGTATTAATAACAGTATTACTTAATGTTAAATTCTAGAACTATTTTCATGAAAACTTAAGTGGAATCTTTAATCTAAAGAAAACACTAATAAAATTAGAATCTGATGGATAAAAGTGGATATAAATAATCACTTTTTCAACTTACACACTTTATGAGATAGTGTAAAAGAACTTCGTATAGTTTTAATAGATATTCTCTAAAGAGAATTAGAATCTAGCTAAGAAAAATTAGACGAATTAAACTAATGCACTAAAACGATTTCTCATAATACAAACGAACCATTGGATTGAGATATTTGAAGAATCAATTTTGAAGGAAATTTGAAATAATTTGAATTAAAAAACCCAATAGAATCAATGCAAAACCAATTTTTGATAGACAACTAATTTTCTTTTTTTGTTTTCGCTTTTTTTCATTCCAATAACTTACAGTTTTACCTTCAACAATTGTCTCATCTTCTAATCCAATATTATGATCATCTTCTAAGTTAGACTGGATTGGTGCCCAATTAAAAAGCATTGCAACACCAATAAAGTCAATTGACAAACCAATGATATTTAAAATTTGTGTTTTTTCCATTGTATTTTTATATCTTACCTAAAAAATCTGACCAACTTTTCCAACCTTTATTTTTATAAGTTTGGTCAAATCTTTTGGGTATGTTTTTAGGTATCTCATTTATTTTACAATAATCTTCCCATTCTCGTGATGATTTAACAGATAATGATCGAACAAAATGTTTAGCTTCTAAATAATTAACAAATCTATTCTCTTTTTCATATCCTAAAAAGTCCATCCAACCTTTCCATTCATCACAATATTGTTTTTGAGGATTAGAAGGAATATTTGAAGGTCTATGACCTTGTTTGCAAAAAATTATCCAATCTTTTTGTCCTTTCATTTTTTGCTTTTTCACAAAGTTCTTTGCTTCTGAAAAACTAACAAACGATTTATTTGTAGAACCTACTACTCCGGTACCTAACCAATCTCCATAACCGTTCCACCCATTATTCTTATAAACCAAATTAGGATTAGAAGGTATATCTTTCGGTATTTTTTCTTGATTTATGTATTGAATCCATTCTTGGTAATTTTTTAAACCGAGTTTATTAACATAATCTTTTGCCTCATCAAAAGGTCTATATTCCCTTTTATGAGTAGCAGTTCTCCCATTTCCTAACCAATCACCAAAACCTTTCCATCCATTATCTTTATATGTTCTTGAAGGAGTAGAGGGTATATCCTTCGGAAGAAGACCTTTTTTCCTAAAATTCTCCCACTCAGACTTTCCGATTAATCCAAGCCCCCAAACATAATCTCTTGCTTCTTCGAATTTTAAAAATCTTACTTTTTGTGTTGCAATATTACCCTCACCCAGAAAATCTGCCCAACTTATCCATCCATCATGTAAATATGTAGA